>JAWOKY010000106.1:0-4436 GCA_033853975.1 Thermodesulfovibrionales bacterium | reverse complement strand
CGATCACGGCCTTGAGTTTTGCGCGCCTGACAGCGTCCTCGAATGTTGTCTGCGCCGTCTTGCTAAAGTAGTAGCTCCTTTCTTTCGCTCCGGGACTTGCATGATTAAAGTATAGCGCGAAAGGCGCGTTTCTTACGGCACAGGGGCTGCGTGGCCTGGATCTATGTGTCATTCCCGCAAAGATTCTGAGCGGGAATCCGGTTTGGGTCAATGAAAATCATATCCCCGATGAAATCCTCGGGGATGACACTAATTGGATAATGTCAGTTTAATTATAAAGAGCATTAATATTTCTGCGCGATCAGCATCTCGATCTCTTCGGATATCTTTTCGGAGAGCCCAAACGTGTATCCGGGATATATCTTGACGATAACACGGCTTCTGTCCAACAGATAGGTGAGAGGAATACTGCGGACTGCGTAGAGGCTGCTCGTCTTTCTGTCGTCCAGGAGCGTCAGATAGGTAAGACGGCGTTCTGCAGCAAAGTCCTTGACCTTCTTGGCTGCCGATTCCCCGGCGTCCATGCTGACACCGATGACAACCACGCCCCTGTCTTTGTATTGCCGGTGGACACGCTCTAATTCTTTTGTAGTCTCCTTGCAGGGACCGCACCAGGTGGCCCAAAAATCCAGTACTATGATTTTGCCTGAGAAATCGGGAAGACCCACGTTCCTACTGTCAACATCTTTGAGCGAAAAGAGCGGCGCCTTCTCTCCGACCGCAGCGGTCGGCGCTTCTTTCCTGGCGCAACCGGGAAAGAGGAAAAGCACGCCTGAGAGCAGCGCGATAAGGAATGTCTTCGTGATCATACGATTCGTATATCATAACTGATATATAAGTCAAGTCGAAGTTGACCTTGGACGCCGCGAATAGTGAGCGGAATTTGTCGCAGCCGGTTGCCTGGCGCCGTATCACAGTGTCTTGCTCAAAAACGCCTTGACAAAAAGTTGCAGATGAATATAATCGAACACGCATCTTCTGATACATCCGGCGACAAGGTGTGTTCGCACACGAGGCTGCGCCTGATAAGCGAGAGGAAGTCCGCTGCAGCGGGAGGCGTTATTGATTGCATCATAGCCGTCCCTCCGTGCGGGTACGACAAGGACAAGTTACGTACTTAAATCCTTCTGCTGTCGTAAGCCCAATGGAGCAGCGCCTGCCTCTGCTTCCGTCTGCAGCTCACCTGTCCCCGTATGCAGTTCTTTCTGATCTGCCCGATATGTCTTCTGATCGCCTTCCACCGTTTGATCTGCCGCTCATCGTCTGGGCACCTTCTTCCCCGGTAATACCTGCAGTACCACTGGAACCATCCCCTCGGGTCCTCACGATAGATCCAGCCTTTCTCACGCCAGACGGATAACGGCAACGATGCATTGACCCGAAAATAATTTAACCGGGGATCGTGCCGTTCGTGGCACAGCTTTGCTCGTGCATGCCAGCCCGGGAATTCTCGGGCGCAATCTGTCATATATTTGCCGCCAAATACCCCCAGAACGAGCATTTGCCGAGGGGTTAGTTCCGGTTTGAACTCGGGATGGAAGTTCCTGCCTTCAGGCTCGCTGAGGTAATATACATACCCCTGCTGCATCAAGTCGTTGACGATCACCTTTCGTTTTCCCATTACCATGATTATACAGTTTCTACCCGAGGAAATCATCGACTAAGAGCGCCGCTTATGAAAAAGCTGCCATGCGGGACTAAAGTTTACAAGATATCTAAGACTGCCCTTAGGCAGGGCGACAGATGCCGACACAGTTTGACCTCCACCTGAAGCCGGCAAACATGGCCGTAAAAGGCAGGCAGTTTGAGGAAGACGGCGGCGGAAGGTTTTATTCTCCAAGCGGCTGGCTTCCTTCCTTTGACGGTATTGAGGTTGTAAAGTCAGCCTTAAGTGAGAGGAAAGAGCCGGGTAAGATCGTAGCATGACTGACGTTTTCCCCCTTTTTCAAGAGATAAAACGCGGGCGAGATGATATAATGAAAAAATATTGCCGCGAACGTGCAGTACGCTCTTAAGGAAAAGCAGTGGTCCTCAAGGAGTCCTTTGATGGCGAAAAGAATACTTGGCATTGTAGGCAGCTATCGCAAGAACGGCACAATCGATTCCCTCGTCACAGAGGTCCTGTCCTCCGCACAAGAGCGGGGCGCCATAACGGAGAAGATCTATCTTCTCGATAAAAAAATCGAATTTTGTACCAACTGCAGAACCTGCACGCAACAACCCGGGGCCGAACGAGGCCTCTGTATCCATCACGATGACATGGCCGATATCCTGGATCGGTACAATTTTTCTGACGGTATTGTGATCGGCGCGCCGGTGAACTGCTTCAACCTGAACGCCCTTACCAGAAGGTTCATGGAGCGGCTCGTGTGCTTCACCTACTGGCCATGGGGACAGCCGGGCTATACGTTAAGGAAGAGGTTCAGGGGCAAGAAGGCCGTTCTGATCACCTCCGGCGCGATGCCGGCTCTCATGGGAAGAATCTTTACGGGAGCTCCGCGTGCTCTCCGTGTCATCGCGGAGACTATGGGTGCGAAACCCGTTGCCACTATCTTTCTGGGATTGAGCGCGCAAAAGCAGCAGCCGGTCATTTCGGGGAAAATGATGCTCCGGGCACGAGAGGCAGGCCGTAAACTGGCTGCGCCTTAGCCGTTCCTCATCGGGGCATCAGATACCTTGCGGCGATCCTGCTCGGCATAATGGATTTCCATCCAATGATCGGGGACCTGTCATGGCCGAGCCAAGGAGGAAGGGAGTTTTCACTCAGGCCTTTCAGTTTTCAATCCCTTGGTGTGCTAAGCCTGCGGTCTGCTGCTGGCCCGGACTGTACACAAATTGCTTCATTGTCGCTTAAGAGCCTGCTTGCCTGCTTCCTGACATCACGTGCATGAAAACGTTTGTTTATCACGACGGCGCCCTCGGCGATGTGCTTCTCTCACTTCCCTGCCTCAAAAGGCTGAAGGCCAGTTCCGTCCGAGTTTTCATGGTCGGCAGAGGGGATGTTGTCCGCTTCCTGAGGGACGCTGGCATTGCGGACGCAGTAGCCTCGTCCGACGAGGCGGTCTTTGCCTCCATGCACTCCTCGATCGATCACCGGCTGCGGACATTCCTATGCGGATTCGACCGCGCATGCATATTCACGGCACAACAATACTCCGTGGAGGCCGCCGCAATTCGTCCGGCAATCCCCCGCTCCCGCGTGATCAGGACCATCCCTCGCAATGGTACGATCGAGCACACAGCCCAATACCGATTCTCGCAGCTTGAACCGGGCGTCCAGGTTCCCGTTGCGTATACTGTCCTGCGTCTGCCCTCGGAGAGAACAAACGAAGCGATGTCGCTGCTCCATAAAGCAGGCTACAGTCCTGGAGCCGGCTTGGTGGCAGTGCATCCCGGGAGCGGTAGCAGGTTGAAATGCTGGCCACTTGAGCGGTATTTCGAGCTGATCGAACACATGCAATCGGTCCACGGCGCATTTGTGATCCTGTTCACCGGGGAAGCCGAGGATGGGGACCTCAGGAAAGCGGTTTGCCGTTATGTGCGAGGTCGGAAGAATATATTTCATGCCGCTGATCTTGAACTCATGTCCGCAGCATCTCTCTTATGGCGCTGCAGCCTTTACATCGGGAACGATTCTGGGTTTTCCCATCTCGCCGGCATACTGGGCTGCTCCACGATCGTTCTTTTCGGGCCGACCGATCCCTCGCGATGGAGACCCATTGGACCGCGTGTAGAAGTGGTCTCGACAGGCGCCGCCGGACCAATGGCGCAGATTGCCGTTGAAGAGGTAATCGGGAAGATTGAGTCTGCGATCTCCGGGAACCCGCCCGACCATTAGAGGCGTCATGTCACGCCTTGACCAGCGCATCCATCAATTAATGATCCGCGAGGTCACGGCGACCTGAGCGATAGGATCCCGTGTGCGACGAGGTCAGTCTGATGTCTTGGCCGGCATCCCTCCGCTGATGCTGAACCGCTCGATTATAGCGAGATTGGAAACGCCATTCTCCGTGAATTCCTCGATGTATCGCTGCCGGATGGGTCCTTCCAGAGTGCGACGATCGCTGTCGCTCATTGCGTTCAGTCGATCGATCCCGCCTACAATCTGCTCCGCATCCCGCATGGATAATTTCTCTATCAGTGCATCCCAGAAGATGTGGTCTCCGAACTCATTGATCACCGCATGAACTAGGGTGCTTCGCTCATAATCATCGGTCAGGGCATATTTATTCGTGTCCTCGCTGTACCTGATCAGCTGGTCAAGACCTTCGCCCCTCGCGAGAGCGTAGAGCTTCTGGATGAGAGCGCGGTGTCGCTCGGTTCGCATGTCCTCTCCTTTCCGATGTCCGGACATGACCACGTCGGCAAGATGCAGGATGTCCAGGAGGTCCAGGTATTCTTTTGTAGTGATCTCTATGTTCATGATTTTTGCCTTT
>JAWOKY010000105.1:0-6753 GCA_033853975.1 Thermodesulfovibrionales bacterium | reverse complement strand
ATCGGGATATACGGTAACCGCAGGCGATGTCATGATATCCCCTACAAGATGTCCCATTTTCCTTTCGGGCAGGGGATGGCCGACAATGGAACGCAGTATTTCCTTAAAGGTATGCGCTCTTCTCGATGCGACCATGGAAACCACGTCAGCCTCTGAAATGATTCCGACGACACGGTTTTCCCTGTCCACCACAGGAAGCCCGCTGATATTCTTTCCCGCAAGAAGCCTTACCGCACTGCTGATGTCGTCGAACTTGTTTACTGAGAGCACACTCCTCGTCATCGCATCCCGTACCCGCATAGCCGAGGCGCACCGCGCCTGCGCATGTCTGCAGGCGGTGGTATAGATTTTCTGGAGATCGTCTGCCGAAAGGGTCAGGCTGAGCTTCAGATCCCTGACGGCAGCCGCAACGTCCTCGTCACAAATCTCGTTCTGCGTACTTTCGAGTTCATACGTTTCCATAAGAGCCATCTCCGGTAGTCGGTTTCTATAACTACATCATAACGGTTGAAGCGTGAATATTCAAGAGGCCTGGATTATTCACCAGTCAGGGAGAGAAAGGTTTCCCTCCTCGTCTTTTCCCACCGTGCGCAGAAAGCGGGCTTCGCCTTCATTACCCTGTTCATGCAGAGAGAACAGGTGGCCTCGCATTTGATTATGGGGTCTCTCAGCAGTCCGGCTGCCTTTTTTGGCCAGGACGGATCGGCAAAGAGCACCCTCGCAAGCCCGACAAGATCGGCCTTCCGTTCCCTGAGAATATTCTCGGCTGTTTCCGGTGTCTGTACGCGGCCTGCGGCGATGACCGGCAGATGCTGCACAGCCTTCTTTATCGCGTGGGCAAAATGGACCATGTAGCCTTCATGCCGCTCTTTTTCCTGATACTCCGGCAGGAAGAAGGAATCATAGGTTCCCGCTGTTACGGAAAGATAGGCCAGAGGCCTCTTCCCCAGCTCGCAGGCGTAGGCAGAGGTCTCCTCCACATGAAGGCCGTCAGGCAGCCACTCATCCGCCAGGAACCGGTATCCCACGGGATAGTGCGCGCCGACCTCGCTGATCACGGCGTCCACAACTTCCAAAGGGAACCTCATCCGGTTTGCCAGCGGGCCTCCGTAGTTGTCCTTCCTCAGGTTTGTCCGTGACGACAGAAACTGGACGACGAGATAGCCTGTCCCGCCATGGATTTCCACGCCATCAAAACCGGCCTGCTTTACTCTCCGGGCAGCGTCAGCGTAAGCTTTCACCATTGCATTAATATCTTCCGGTGTCATTTCAAGCGGTATCACATCGTCCGTCTTATACGCGGAGGGCGCAATCCTCAGGGGAGATGCGTACGCGTATCTGCCTGCGTGGTTTATCTGAAGGAATGCAATGGCCCCTTCATCATGTATGGCCCCGGCGATCTTTGAAATGCCGTCAATGAACCTGTCGTCGTCAAGCCTCAGCACAAAGGGATTTCCGGAACCCGACGGATCAACAGCGGCATTTTCGACCACGACCATGGCAACGCCGGACGAGGCCATCTCGCGGTAATGGTCTATGATAAGGCGGCTCGCCGTTCCGTCCGGATTTGCATACCCCAGAAACAAGGGCGCCATGGTGATACGGTTCTTCAACGTGAGGCCGCGTATCCGGAGAGAAGAAAATAAAAGGGATGGACTGCTCATGCAACACCTCTTTTCTTCTTGTTATTCTACCACAGAACACACGGATGGCGACAGGCATGCCCGGTTGTGATACAATACTCTGGAGGCAGGGAGCGATCCAATGGCTACAGGGCAAAGACGATACAAGCGGTATCGAGTCGAGAACATGAATATCAGGGCAAAAACGCTCTTTGCCGTGGAAACCGAGCTTTTGAATGTGAGCATGGGGGGCGCCTGCCTCAAGGCTCGGCAGAGCTTCAAGGACACCGATAAACAGCTCCTGAAACTGAGCAGCGGGGGAACGCCGTTGATTGTCCTGTGTTCCGTGGTGTGGGAAGATAGGATCGGCGATGCCGAAGAGTCCTTTGAAAAGAGCATGCCCGCGTTCAAGACCGGCGTTTCGTTCGGTGCCATACCTTCGGACAAGCTGGTGAAGCTGAAGGATTTTATCAGGACATCGGGCATTCCCTGCGAACAGAAAACGAGCGATGCCTACAAGCCGAGCTTGCTGAGATTTCAGATGCACAGCAACGAGAAGGCGTTCATGTATTATACCAACGATTTGCCCGTCAAGAAGATAGGGCTTGGCGGTATGCTCGTGGAACTGCATGGGAACGTTCAGCCCGAAAGCGTGTTTCTGATGGAACTCTCTGTCCCGAACGAGAATCCCCCGATGAGATGCCGGGGGAGAATTGCCTCACGCATACCGGTGCCTCACGGGAGAGAGAGTCGCTTTGATGTCGGCATCGAGTTTCTTGATATGGCACTTACGGACAAGTACCGGCTAAGCAAGTTTCTCCTTTTCTCAAAGATCCCGTTCGAAAAGTGACGGGACTTTTCGGCTCCGGTATCCCTGGCTATTTCATTTGCCCTTTTCGGTGCGGAGAAAGATCGTTGCGATGAAGGAAAACTACGAAGTAATCATTGTAGGCGGCGGGCCTGCCGGGCTTGCGGCCGGACTCTATTGCAAGAGAGCTGCGCTCAACACGGTCCTCCTGGAGAGAGGAGTGCCCGGAGGCCAGGTTGCCATATCGAAAGATGTGGAGAACTACCCGGGCATGGAGGGCATAACGGGATTTGACCTGGCGGAGAAGATGCTGCATCACACCCGGTCCTTTGGCCTGCCCGTTCTGCAGCGGGAAGTTGCGGCAGTGATCGCCGGATCCGATCTGCACTCGGTCCGTCTTGCCGATGGAGATCTGCTCCACGCCGTGGCCTTGATTCTGGCGGTGGGTGGCACCGTGCGAAAGCTCGGCATACCCGGTGAAGCGGAATACTTCGGAAGCGGCGTCTCCTATTGCGCGACGTGCGACGGGTTCTTCTTCAGGGATAAGACCGTTGTTGTCGTCGGCGGGGGTGACACCGCCGTGGAAGAAGCCCTGTACCTCTCAAGACTCACGCGGAAAGTATACCTCGTTCACAGGGGGGACGCACTGAAGGCGAGCAGGATACTTCAAAGCCGTCTCGTTGGTGAGCCCCGGATCGAGGTGATCTGGAACACGATCGTCACGGAGATCACGGGAGACGGAAAGACCGTCAGCGCTATCACCCTCGAAAATACCCGGACAGGAGAAAGAGGAGAAATGCCGACCGACGGGGTCTTCATTTTTGTCGGCTATTCCCCTAATAATCAATTGATCCCCCCGGCGATACGAATGAACGAGCAGGGTTTCGTGATCACGGATGAGAAGTGTGAGACGAGCGTCCCGGGCATCTTCGCTGCCGGGGACCTCAGGCAAAAGTTTGCGAACCAGATCGTGGTTGCGGCCGCTGACGGATGCATAGCCGCGCTGGCGGCAGCGCACTACGTGGAGACGCAGAAGCAGTGACCAGGTCGTCCTGATTCTGTCTTTTTGAATGAGGGACTTTTGTGTTGTTGACTTTTGCACGATGGAACTATGGCACTGTCTAAATGTTGCGCTTTCCGGGGAAGATAGCGAAAGTGGTTGGGACTGACTTCCCTGCTACGTCAGTGGAGAAAAGTCTTCTTGTTTTTTCCCTTCTTGCGTTTGCATTTTTGGGTGCATGCGCGGTGGCGATTGCTCCGCAGCAGCCGCCGGCAGCGCTGAACTCTTCCCACTCACCGTTTCCCGGCGGCAAACACCGCGGCATGTCGTACGAACATTCTTTGTCGTCTGATGATGGTGTCGGATATGGCTCAAAGGCGTCAGCACAATCGCTCATGCGGTTGAAAGAACTGGGAGTGAACTGGATATCGATCACTCCGTTCGGCTTTCAGAGGACTCCCCAGGACACTGTGATCGGCCGTTATGCAACCGAATCCGATGAAAGCATGCTGGCGGTCACCGAGCAGGCACATGCCCTCGGCATGAAAGTGATGATGAAGCCTCACCTCTGGCTTTACCCGCCCTTTTGGGTCGGCGACATCGAACATCACTCCGAGGGGTCATGGGCCGCATGGTTCAAGTCCTATCACGACTTCATTGTTCACTTTGCGGAGCTTGCAAAAGTGGGGAGTATGGATGCTTTATGCATCGGAAACGAGCTGAAAAAGACCTCGATTCGTGATGCAGAGTGGCGTGGAATCATCAAAGCGGTTCGCGCTGTTTATGACGGACCGCTGACTTATGGTGCCACCGCCGAAGAAGTTTTCGCGGTCAAGTTTTGGGACCTCCTGGATTTTATAGGTGTAAACGCCTATTATTCGCTCGTGAACGCGCGCACCGCCGAACTCACCACACTTCTTGATGCATGGCAGCCTGTCCTCGCTCGCCTGTCCGCGTTGTCAATATTCTGGCAAAAGAAGGTGGTCTTCACGGAGATCGGTTATCGCAGTGCAGATTTCGGGGCCTGGCGGCACTGGGAGATCGGGGACTCCGCGCCGGTGAACTTGCAACTACAGGCCAATGCCTATGCGGCGGTCTTCGAGGCAGTCTGGCCTCAACCCTGGTTTGGCGGTGCATACTGGTGGAAATGGCCTTCGTCCAATATGGGTGGCGGCCCGGAAAACAACGACTTCACGCCGATAAACAAGCCTTCAGAATCGGTACTGAGAAAGAACTATTCCGGAAAGTCGACATTAAGTCACAATTAGGGGACACCTGCATCATGCCGGAATTTCCCGTTCCGATTATCACGATCTGGTCAGAGGCTTCATAAGAACATCTCCTTCTTCCTGAGAAGATAGAAAACGCTGAATTTGTTGTTTTAGCTGAATTTATCCGGTTCGATGAGAAAGCGGTTGATTTTTAATCTAAGTTAAAGTATAATATTTACATATCAAATTATCCCGTTCTGGATGTCCTAATAAAACTCAATCCAAAAGGTTCACATAACGAGGCAGCAAGGTACTTTTGCAAGAAAGACCGGCGGCCGAGTCGAGCTTAAACTGCATGATGCGGTTAAAGCCATCAAGAAAGACCTGTGCAGCGAAAAAGATGAGCGCGAGCGCAGAGTCTTCAGGAGGTGTGTATGCTGAAAGACAAGACGAAGAGCTATATAGGTGGAGTCTCAAGGAAGGTGCTGTTAATAACGGTTGTCCTGTCGTGTCTGATAGTGATACCCGGCTTTGCGATGGTGTTTGCCGCAAGGGCCATGGCCAGACCTGTGCAGGTGGTTTTTCCTGCTCAGGAGATAAATCCCGTCATCCTGGCATGGATGAAAAACAACTCCGGGATGCCGGAGGAAGTACTTGCGGACATCTACCGCGCTGCAGTGAGCAATGTAAACTCCGACCTCATACTGGCCGTTTGCATGGTGGAGTCTCACTTCAACCCCAACGTGAAGAGCGAAAAGGGAGCAATCGGCCTTATGGGTATATTGCCAGGAGCCTGGCTGGACGAGCTGAAGGCCCAGGGAATCGTGCGGGAGAAAGAAGACCTCTATCGGATCTCGCACAACATAGCCTCGGGCGCATATGTTCTCCAGAAATATCTGTCAAGAACCAAAACTCTTGAGAAGGCCCTCATTGAATATGTGGGAGGGGACCCTGATTATGTGCGCAGGGTTATGAAGGCCCTGGGAGACCTGTACCTCATTAAGTGGTCAAAACCGGAAACTGCGTAATTCTCAAGGCGGAGGAGACGTCTTACCATCCGCCGCCACCGCCTCCTCCTCCACCGCCGCCTGATGATCCACCGCCGCCACCGCCTGAAGAAGAGCCCGGGGCGGTAGAGGCTGAGGCAATGGTCCCGGCAAAGGAATCACTGAGAGAGGTGGCAAAGGCGCCCGCGGTCATGGAAGGGAAGGATGTCCCGGTATACCAGGCCGGCGAGTAGCCGCCCCTGCCGGCAGCAGCTGAAGAGAGAATGTCGGAAAACTGCTCCGCCCATTCCTGCTCCACGTCCAGGGCAAGGGCATAGGGGAGGTATTTCTCAAAGAGCGCCGGCGTCCTGTCCGGCGGGGTCATCATCTTCATCCTGTCTTTCTCTGTCGCCGCGAGGAAGACCCTGAAGCCTTCGATCTGGTCCAGGACAGTCCGGCCTGCCCGCGTCGGCGCCTTCAGGAGATGGTGAAAAAGATAATTGATCGATACGGCGACGAAGAGAAAGACCATTGTGGCCACCGATGTGGCATACCACATCACAGCGATGCCCCCCACCTCACCGGCAACAAAGGGCATTGCAAAAAGCGTCAGAAAAAGGGCGCCGGCACCCGAAACAACTCCACCTCCCCTGAAGGTTGCCTTCCATCTCGATACCACCTGGTGGAGGATCATAAAGACGCCGAAGCTCCAGCCCGAAAGCCAGAGACACATGAAGAGAAAGATCGGCAGCCTTCCCCTGTCCAGCGACTCCCAGAGGCCGCTTCCGATGAGCGTCGCAACGGTGAGCAAAAGACCCACAACGAAATAACGAACGTTTGTCACGAAGTAGATCTTCTCGCACGTGATGCTCAGGTAGTTCTTTAACTCCTCGATCGCGGTCCTTATTCTCCGGTGGTTGGCCTGTTCGAGGACGATCTCTGCGTCCCCGTCGAGGAGTGTTTTCCGGATCTTGTCCTCTTCAGAGGGGAGCGCTGCTGTTCCCTCCTGACGTTTCACGGAGTAAGTGCCGTGGTTTTCCACGATTTTCAGGTACCCCCTTGCCGCCAGATCGATGAGGGCGGAGGAAAACACCCTGTCGTCATATTCCATCTTCTTGACATAGCG
>JAWOKY010000104.1:0-3233 GCA_033853975.1 Thermodesulfovibrionales bacterium | reverse complement strand
TGGATGATATTAAAAAAGGCATTCCTGAATATGCGGATGCCATCATGCATGAGATCACGAAGCCGAAAACAAAGGGTCAGATAAAGACGCTGTTGCACAAAGAGCTTGAACAATATTTTAACAAAACCTTTGATATACAAGATACCTCACAATTGAACCGCATCCTTCTTTCGACCGGCTCTCCGGACATCGAAAGTGCAAGGGTCAAGCTCAATAAGGCAATTTCGGCTAAGCATGGCCTGATCGTTAAAGAGGTTATCCTGTTGATCCTTCTGTCGGTTGCCCTTTTTGCTTTGTCCGGTTTCAGCAGGCAGCCATTGTCCCCTTCCCGGCATATCCTTCTTCTTTTGTCTCTGGTCATCCTGCTGGCAGCCGGCGTGACCACGCCCATGATCGATTTGGAAGCAAAGATCTCACGGATGAGTTTTGTGTTGATGGGCCATCCCATCCAGTTTGAGAACCAGGTATTGTATTTTCAAAGCAAAAGCATTCTGGATGTATTTTGGATCATGATTACTCATGAAGACCTTCAGATGAAATTCGTCGGGGTCTTGCTGATTACCTTCAGTATCGTATTCCCCCTGCTAAAAATGGCCTCGTTACTGGGATATTATTACGATTATCACGATGCAAGGAAGAACCCGGTGGTCCAGTTTTTCGTCTTAAAATCCGGGAAGTGGTCCATGGCCGATGTCATGGTGATCGCCATATTTATGGCCTATATCGGGTTTAACGGGATCATCAGGAGCCAGTTCAGTGAATTAAGCTCGGCAGGCCGTCAGGGACTGGATATCCTGACGACGAACGGCACTTCTCTTCAGCCGGGTTATTACCTGTTCGTGACATATACTCTGTTGGCGTTATTTTCGTCAGAATTCCTGGCCGGAAAACCCCGGGTAGATGAACGTAAGAATCCATAGGTTGAACATTGTCTATAAAGAAACAAATGGTGGGACATCACAACATCACAGGTCACCGATGAAAGAGGCTGTCAAGTGAGAAAGTTCCCATGTTGGCGCTTGTATGATAACTCGTAAAATTCTTTTCAGTCTTCCCATCGTGAATCCCGCGACTTGCAATCCCCCCCGCTTTGCGGGAGGGTTCGCGCCGCAGGCCGCGCCCTGCACTCGTTTATGGCCGCGCTTTCGCAAGAGCAGGCTACGCTTTTGCATGGCCTGTATTCGCGCAGCGCACTCATAAACACCGGCCACAGGCTCGTAAACGCGGGTGCAGGCGGGAGGTCGCGTTCGAGTCCCGACACGTCGGGATGCCGGAGGGGGCTCCACTTCTCCCGCAGCAGAAGTAAGCCAATCTCTCTCGTAGTTATCATACGGAGGACTAAAAACGGGTAGTTGTATGGTAACAGTAAAAGTTTGAATGACCTTGGAAAAACAATAGAGATCGAGTATACTTCCTCTTGAAACATTCACTGGACTCCGGCCGTCAGATTCCCAGACCGGCTGACGAAACGTTCGCTATGGATGGAATGAAATTATCATACAGCATTCTGCGCGTGTTCATCGCAGCACTTATCCTCGCTCTGCCGGGATGCTTCGTCACTAAACTGATGACCACCCGCTTTGAGAAGCCGACCTTCACGTATAAGGGATCCGAACTGGTCGAAGCCTCGCAAAGCAGGGCAGTTGTGAACTTTCTGTTCTCCGCCCATAACCCGAATGAGGCGGGATTGAAGGACGTAACCTGCTCGTATGAGCTTTCTGTGGAAGGGAAAAAGTTTCTGAAAGGAAATGACCTTCCTGTGGCGCTTAACCCGAAAGGCGACACGGAGATCACGGTTCCTGCAATGATCGATTATGCGGACCTCTTCCCCGTTCTGGGGTCCATCGCGCGACGGATTTTATCAGGCAAGAAGACGATACCCATAACGGTCGACGCCGTCTTCTCAGGCAAGCCCGCCATCTACAGCGAAGCAGGAAAAGAAAAACCGATTTCCTTCGAGATGAGATTGGTCAAGACCGCCGACATTCCTTTGCCGTAAGAGGGAAGAAGCAAGGAGCAGTGAGGAAATGTTGATGGAGGTGGAGGTCGGTCCCCCGGGTCTTGTCTGTTTTGCAGGAAAGCGGCAGGACAAGGTGAACCTTCTGGAGTTGCAGTATGCCGAGAGTTGAAGTATGCCGTCTCTGATAACGCACACGGCCGTGCCGATCGCTCTTGCCAGTGTTGCCGGGACCCGCAAAGTTCCGCCCCGCCTGCTTGCGGTTGCCATGGCGGCCTCCATCCTCCCCGATGCCGACGTGATCGGGTTTTCCTTCGGGGTTCACTATGCCGATGTACTCGGCCACCGCGGCTTTTTTCACTCGCCTCTGTTTGCTCTTCTGGTAAGCCTGTTCGGCGCGCTCGCATGGCGCAAGCTAGGCACGGGTTACCCCTCCGTCTTCGGCGTTTTGTTCCTTTCCCTGGCATCGCATGGAGTACTTGATGCCGCAACGAGCGGCGGCCTCGGTATCGCGTTTCTCAGCCCCTTCAGTAATCACCGTTATTTCCTGCCTTGGCATCCCATTGCCGTTTCGCCGTTCGGCGTAAGTCAATTCTTCAGCCCATGGGGCCTCAAGGTAATCCGGTCTGAGTTCCTTTGGGTTTGGGCGCCCTGTCTGGTTGTCGGCATTGTCGGCATCTGCCTGAGACACAATATTTGGGCGCCTGAAAAGTCTTTCCGGTCCCCTCCGGCGGACCCGACGCGCCGCGGTTAAGCTTAAGAGGAATTTTGCGGCCAAGTGGAGCCCCTCTGCCAGGAGCCCGGAGGCTCCCAAAATCATACGCGACCTCCCGCGGACTACGGCGCATTACCCGGCAGGAGCCGGGGGATTGCAAGTCGCGGGATTCACTCCGCTCATCATTTATTCTATGCTGATCGCCATTACACGCTGACTTTGCATGTTCCATACTTCCTGCCAGCAACCGACTGAGCACTTCCTGCACCATCCTGCACGGAAACGTCCGCATTGTTGCCGAAAAATCCGGTCCTCGAGAAAAAGGCAGTACAGTCTGTTATACTATGGTTAGATATACTATAGTCGGAGGTTCGCCATGGGGCGCCATTTAAGACCAAGATCTCACACCACAGAGGAGGCCACTATGAAACACCTCTTGTTTATCCTGGGACTTTTCTTCCGGCGAAGCAAACGCGTGCGTGACGAAGCTGATTTTCTCGGGTTTGAGGCTTTCACGCGGCCGACCGGGACGAACGACGGCCCGACGATCTCTTCTCCCGA
>JAWOKY010000103.1:0-19447 GCA_033853975.1 Thermodesulfovibrionales bacterium | reverse complement strand
ACACCGCCTGCGATGATCAGGGGGTTTTCCTCCGGAGCAGGCATTGGGAAGCCGTTTCCGAGAGGGCCGAGGATCTCGATCACGGAACCCTTCGTCATCTCGCTCAAAAGCGCAGTGCCTTTTCCCTTGATCCTGTAGAGTATCTGGAAGCCGTCTTTGGTCCTTCTGAAGAGACTGAATGCCCTCTTTAAAAGCGGATCGAGTCCCCTGCTTACCTGGAGCATGTAGAACTGTCCGGGAGAGGGCTCGTCCATGGGATCGAGGTTATGAAGGGAAAGCAGATTGTGGTTGGCGTTTAAGGGGAGGTTTTCCCTGATCTCTGCCCGAAACGCCCTACTCAAACGTGATCTCTTGTATCTCGTACTCGATAGTCCGCGCCGGGGCCTTTATGACGGCGGTGTCACCCACATCCTTGCCGATAAGCGCCCTTCCGACAGGAGAACTGATCGAGATCTTTCCTTTTTTCACGTCCGCCTCTTCCTGCCCAACGAGCGTAAATACATATTCCTCGTCAGCCTCGACATCCAGGACCCGCACCTTTGCGCCGAAACCGGCCTTGGACTGTTTGATCTTGGATGGATCGATCACATCCGCCATCGCTATCTTTGCCTTGAGCTCCTGGATCCTACCCTCTATAAAGGACTGCTGCTCTTTTGCAGCATGGTACTCGGCGTTCTCCGAAAGATCGCCGTGGGCGCGCGCCTCCGCGATCGCCTGTATGTTCCGGGGCCTGTCGACCTTGACGAGTCTGTCAAGCTCCTCCTGCAGTTTCCTGAAGCCTTCAGGTGTAAGGGGTACCCTCTGCATCATCGCTCCTTCGTGTTTTGTTCAGTTAATTTAACACTTCAGAAGCCCTTTTTTCAAAAGCCTGCAGGGCGCTCCCCCTTGACTAAAGGAATCCCGTTCATTACTCTAAACCGTTCGTCACAAAATTTCATATAATAGGGGAGAGCGCTTTTTCCCGCGCCCTCGCAAGGAAAATGACAACGGTACCGGCTCGCTCATCGATCCATTGAAGGCCGGCATTTGGAGGAGGATACATGCGGTTTTCCAGGATATTCATACCGACACTCAGGGAGGCGCCGGCCGATGCGGAGGCGATAAGCCATATACTGATGCTCCGGGCGGGCTATGTCCGCCAGCTTGCATCAGGGCTCTATATCTATCTGCCCCTTGGCTGGAAGGTGATGACGAAGATAAACGCGATCATCAAGGAGGAGATGGACGCCATCGGCGCTCAGGAAATCTCAATGCCGGTTCTCCACCCTGCGGAGATATGGCAGCAGACCGGCAGGTGGTACGAGATAGGCGATGAGATGTTCAGACTGAAGGACAGGGGCGACCGTGAGATGTGTCTTGGCATGACCCACGAAGAGATCATGACATGGCTTGCATCGAGGGAGATCCGCTCCTACCGCGACCTTCCCCAGATCTGGTACCAGGTACAGACGAAGCTCAGGGACGAGGCCAGACCGAAAAGCGGCATACTCAGGACGCGTGAATTCATCATGAAGGACAGCTACAGCTTCGACGCCTCTGAGGAGGGACTTGCAGAGAACTACCGCCTTCACGCCAACGCTTACCACAGGATCTACGAAAGATGCGGTCTCAGGTTCATGATGGTCGAGTCCGATCCCGGCATGATGGGAGGCGGCATGTCCCATGAATTCATGGCCCCCAGCCCGGCAGGAGAAGACGAGGTGGCACTCTGCGACAAATGCGGCTATTCTGCAAACGTTGAGCTTGCACTCTCCATTCCCCTGAAGCTCGAAGAAAAGGACTGGGAAAGGCAAGAGGTCCATACGCCTGAGAAGAGGACCGTCCAGGAAGTCTCGAACTTTCTGAAACTCCCGCCGTCGTATTTCATAAAGAGCATACTCGTCATCGCCGAAAAGGGGCCTGTCCTTGCGCTCGTGCGAGGCGACCAGGAAATCCACGAAAAGAAGCTTGCGAAGGTGATCGGAAGCCACAGGCCCGCGCAAAAGGCAGAGGTGAAGGAGATACTCGGGGTAGAGGCCGGATTCATAGGGCCTGTGGGACAAAAGGTGAGACTCGTGGCGGACGAAAGCCTGAAGGAAGGCTCCTACGTAAGCGGCGCGAACAAGCCCCACTATCACCTGAGGGGGATCCGGGCCGGCAGGGATTTTACCCCCGAATGGCACGACATCCATACCGCAAAGGCGGGTGACCTCTGTGTCAAGTGCGGAAGCGCGCTTCACGTGGAGCGGGTTATCGAGATCGGAAACATCTTCAAGCTCGGGACAAAATATTCCACGCCTCTTAAGGCCTTCTTCCTTGACGAAAACGGACAGGAAAAACCGATCATCATGGGCAGCTACGGCATCGGCCCCGCCCGCATAGCCGCGGCAGCGGTCGAGCAGAACAACGACAAGGACGGCATCGTCTGGCCAAAGAGCATCGCCCCCTTCGATGTTGAACTGCTGCCCCTGAATATGAGCGACCCAAAAACGATCGAGACCGCCGAAGGGCTTTACACCGGCCTCAGGGAAAGCGGCCTGGACGTCCTGATGGACGACAGAAACGAGAGGGCAGGAGTGAAGTTCAAGGACGCCGACCTCATCGGCATTCCTGTGCAGGTGATCATCGGTGAGAAGAACCTCAAAGAGGGGCTCGTCGAGATAAAGGACAGAAGGACAAAGGAATCGGTCAAGGTAAAAGTCGACGATGTGATTGAAAAGGTAAGATCTTTACCTTAATGCTGCAATCTTTTTGGCTGCAACAACAGTGTGATGTAAACATTACAGTTGCAAAAGATATTCGAAAAAGAGAAGGCAGATACGATGAAAAGCGGCCACAGCCAAGGCCCCGTTGAAGAAGGCCGGCATCCGATCCCACCTTTCATGGAATCCATGGGCCGTGAGGTTTGCGCTTGCGTGAATCATATCAATAATTCGCCGCTTCTGTGGGGCTTTTCAGCGTGTCTGCCTTCTCTTCTATTGCAACATTTACGTAAAGTATTTTCCAGGCGGACAGCATGGACCTGAACCTTGTCGTCAGGATGAAATTCGGCGCCCATATGTACGGGACAGCAACATCGAAATCCGATGTCGACTACAGGGGGGTTTTTCTGCCTTCAAGGGAGGAGGTGCTCCTCGGAAGAATCCCGAAACTCCATGCTTATTCGTCGGGCACAAGCGCCGCAAAAAACACTCCGCAGGACATCGATGTGGAGATCTACTCGCTCAATTATTTCATAGCCCTTGCCTGCGAGGGACAGATAGTGGCTTTGGACATGCTTCATGCGCCTGATTCTGCCATCGAGGTCAGTTCGGATATATGGAAGGAGATCGTCGATCAGCGCCACAGGTTCTATACGAAGAACCTGAGATCGTTAATCAACTATGCGAGAAGGCAGACAGCAAAATACGGAATCAAGGGCTCCCGGCTGAGTGCCGCTGCGGAGGTACTGAATGTCCTTAAGGCGGAGCCTCCTTCAAAAAAGCTCCGCCTGGTATGGGACAGGCTTCCGCGTATGGAATACTGTAAAGAGACCGAGCCCGGCCCAGACGGCATACGCCGCTACGAGGTATGCGGCAAGATATTTCAGGAGACTGCCGAAATAGGCTATATCGTTGCTGTCCTTGAGAGGTTCTACGATGAGTACGGCGCCAGGGCAAAAGAGGCGGCGGAAAACAGAAATATCGACTGGAAGGCAGTATCTCACGCACTCAGGGCAGCCTTCCAGGTCAGGGAAATCCTTACCAGTCGCACGATCACCTTTCCACTGAAGGAAGTCCCGCTTCTCATCAGGGTGAAGGAGGGAAAACTCGATTACCTGACCGAGGCAGCGCCAATTCTCGAGGCGCTGATTGCGGAGGTTGAAGGGTTGGCAGCCGCCAGTGACCTGCCGGAAACCGTTGATACCGCCTACTGGGACAGATTCGTCTGCGACACTCTTGAGCGCGAACTGTTCGGCAAAAAGGGATAGCACCTGAACGCCATATGAGCAGTCATTTCAGGAAGATGGTTCCGCTTGCGTCTGCGCATACGACATCGAGATAGTCCGAATCGGAAAAACAGCCCACGCATCTGCCTTTGCATTCGTAATAAACGGAATTACATGCCATGGCAGCCCGGTAAGGGTCATATACAACAACGTTTCCCAAGATGTGCGGAGATTTTTCCAGGTTGTAACACGATACGGATATGCTATCTTCTGCATATGCAGACGCAATAAACCCGGCTGCCGAAATAACCGTGACCGCAGAAATCCCAAGAAGCACGGTGTATAGTAGCCGTCTTATCTTAAGTATGTTCTTTCCCATGGTGTTCTCCTCAGTGTTTCCGACTTCGTCTTATTGCCTGAACGTTGCCCCGGCCGGTATCAACTGTTTTGCACCTTCGATTTTTTCGCTGCAACCGGGCGAAATTTCCTGAGCATGTTCCCTGAGACATCTGATAATGCGCCCTTCGCCGGGCTGGATGTCCTTGCAAAATTTGTCTATATCTGAAGAACAGGCTTCCTGCGCTTCCTTCAGCTGCTTTTCGACGCTTGCAAATTTTTCCCTGCAGGCAGGTGAAAGGTCATTTTTATGCTCTTTTATGCAATTGAGGAGGCGCCCTCCTCCGGGCTTGATTTCTTTGCAGTAGGTCGCAATCTCCTTAGCGCAGGGACGTGCATCTTCTGCACCACAGGTAGCATGCCATGACCACACGAAAACCAGGACAAAAACTGAGAAAACTACCCGGATCCCGGCCTTATGAAATGTACTCATCCTTTGCATCGGTTTCTCCCTTCTGCCCCAAAAAGGTCTCTCTTTCTTCTCAATATCCTCCATCTTCAGGCCGGTGTGGCCTGTCATGTATCCTACTCAAGATGTACCGCGAAGAATGAAAACTGTCAATCAACTATTTAAGGCGGCGTTGACAGGACGACAGCAGTAAATCTTTCCCTGAGTTCGTTTACCCCGCACTTCCCTTTTTGATAAGCTATGTGTGATGAAGGCCTGAGACTCGCCACGCCTGCCGGCTTTGTCCCGCAGCTGAAAACAGGAAAGGGTTTCTGTCCATTAAGAAGGCAGAGCAAGCACCCAATCAAGGAGAAACAATGAACGAATCACCTATATCCATCATCGCGACGGAACTCGCGGTTAAACCCTCTCAGGTCGCTTCCGTGGCGGCCCTGTTTGAGGAAGGGGCAACTGTGCCGTTTATCGCCAGATACCGCAAAGAGGCGACAGGCGGCCTCGACGAGGTAGCCATCGCCGCTATAAGAGACAGACTCGAACAGCTCAGGGAACTCGACAAGCGGCGTGAGTCGATCGTTGCATCGCTTGAGGAGAGGGGTATTCTTACGGATGAACTGAAAGGAGCGATAGCACGCGCTGAAAACCTCGCCGCGCTCGAAGATATCTATCTTCCCTTCAGGCCAAAGAGAAGGACGCGGGCGACTGTGGCAAAGGAAAAGGGACTTGAACCCCTGGCCCTTCGACTCTTCTCACAGGAAGAGATCGACCCGGAGGCCGAAGCGACCGGTTTTATCGACGCGGACAAGGGGGTTTCATCCGTCGAAGAGGCACTCGCCGGGGCAAGAGACATCATCGCCGAATGGGTGAGCGAGGACCAGCGCGCCAGGGAAAGGATGCGGGAGCTGTTTGCAAGGGCCGGGATTATGAAGTCGAAGGTCATTTCCGGCAAGGAAGAGGCAGGGATCAAATACAGGGACTATTATGAATGGGAGGGGCCTGTTTCAAAGGCCCCTTCTCACAGGGTGCTGGCTATCAGGAGGGGAGAAAGCGAAGGGTTTCTTACACTACGCATCCTGCCGCCTGAGGATGATGCACTCTCAGCACTCGAAGGGATTTTCGTAAAAGGCAGCGGCCCGGCGGCCCGGCAGGTGAAGGCCGCCGTCCATGACGGCTACAAGAGATTGCTGTCGTCCTCGATGGAGGCGGAAGTGCGCCTCAGCGCAAAGAAGAGGGCCGACGAAGAGGCAATACGCGTTTTTGCGGAAAACATCAGGCAGCTTCTCCTTGCAGCCCCTCTTGGGAGAAAGAACGTCCTTGCGATTGATCCAGGGTTCAGGACCGGCTGCAAGGTGGTCTGTCTCGACAGGCAGGGAAAGCTGATCCATAGCGACACCGTATACCCTCACTTTTCGGATAAGGGCGCAGAGGAGGCGGGGAGAAAGATCAAGGAGCTGTGCGGCCACTTCGGTATCGAGGCTATTGCGGTAGGAAACGGCACTGCCGGGAGGGAGACCGAATCCTTCGTAAGGGGACTCGACCTTCCCGCAACGATTGTCGTCGTGATGGTAAATGAGAGCGGGGCATCCATCTATTCGGCATCCGAGGTCGCCCGGAATGAATTCCCTGATCAGGATGTAACGGTACGCGGTACGGTCTCCATCGGGAGGCGGCTCATGGACCCGCTTGCCGAGCTTGTGAAGATCGATCCCAAGTCGATAGGTGTCGGCCAGTACCAGCATGACGTGGACCAAGGCAGTCTGAAGAAGAGTCTCGATGATGTCGTCACAAGCTGCGTCAACAGCGTGGGGGTCGAACTAAACACGGCAAGCAGGCAGCTTCTGGCCTACGTATCGGGGCTGGGTCCCCAGCTCGCAAAGGGCATCGTGGATTACAGAAATGAGCACGGCTCTTTCATGCTGCGCCAGGAGTTGCGAAATGTGCCCCGCCTCGGACCAAAGGCGTTCGAGCAGGCTGCGGGTTTTCTTCGCATAAGAGACGGCGGAAACCCCCTTGATTCAAGCGCGGTCCATCCGGAAAGTTATCATATCGTCGAGGCCATGGCACGCGATGCGGGATGCGCCGTAGCCGATCTGATGAAGGACGGTGACCTGAGAAACAAGATCAATCTTTCGCGGTATGTAACGGAAGGCGTAGGCATGCCGACCTTAAACGACATAATAGATGAACTCGCAAGGCCGGGAAGGGACCCGCGCGAGCAGTTTGAGGCCTTCGGGTTTGAAGAAGGCATCGAAAAAATCGAGGACCTGCGAGGCGGCATGAGACTTCCCGGGATCGTCACGAATATTACAGCCTTTGGGGTGTTTGTCGATATAGGTGTACACCAGGACGGACTTATTCATATCAGCGAACTCTCCGACAGATTCGTAAGGGATCCTGCAGAGGTTGTAAAGGTCCATCAGAAGGTGATGGTCACGGTGCTGGATATTGACCTTGCGCGAAGACGCATCGCATTATCGATGAAGACAGGGGATAAGTCAGAGGCCCCTCGCCGGAAGGAAAGGACAACCGTGCCGACAAAGGCAGCAGACAGAAAACCAAAGGAGGAGAAGGAATCCCGGAAATTTGCGAACAATCCTTTTTACGAGGCGTTTAAGAAAAGGCGATGAAGTGATTATTAATAATTGGGTAAACGTTTGGCCGGTGTCGGGGCTTCATGCTCTCGTCCCCTTTCTACCTTTTCTACTGTTATGGGAGGGCTTTTGGAAGGGACTCGCGCTTTGGCACTCAGGAAGGCGAGGTCAATCGTGGTGGTTTGTGATAATTCTTGTCGTGAACTCGGTTGGAATCCTTGCTTTTATCATGGATGGGTGTCGTTGTCAAATCAAACAGTCTATATTAAGGACAACAGCTTTAGAAATTGAGACGAGAGGCGTTATCCTTTGATTTCTGTTTGAATCCTTCATCGCTGACACCATTGCAGGTGTCAAGCACAGGAAGTACGTCTGCGGCCGTGCTTCCAGGCGAAGCCATTGCGCCCGCGTCAGGGGCTGAGCGTCAGATTAAAGAAGGCCATACCTGACGGTTAATGCAAGCTCAGTCAAATAACGTGGTGGAAATTTATCCGTGCTCCCCTGTTACAATAGCGGCAGGATGCCAGCGAAAGCCTCGATCGCAAAGATCACCCGGCCGGTCCTGCCGAAGGTTTTGCTGCGGACCAGGCTGTTCAGCCTGCTCGATGAAGGGCTCGATGCGCCCATCACCTGGGTAAGTGGTCCGGCAGGTTCGGGCAAGACTACACTTATTGCAAGTTATATTGACTCACGAAGACTCCCCTGTCTTTGGTATCAGATGGATGAAGGGGACAACGATATCCCCACATTCTTCCACTATCTTGGCCTTGCCGTAAAGAAAACATCGCCCCGTCATAAGACATCCCTTCCACCCCTGACCGCGGATTATATGAGCGGCCTCGCCGCATTCACCAGAAGATATTTTGAAAGCCTTTACCTGCGCCTAAAGCCTCCGGGCCGGTCTTCGGCAAAGGCAAAGAACGGCAGATTTGTCATTGTCCTTGATAATTACCACCATATCCTGCCCGGGTCTGTTTTTCATGACATCGCCCGCGAGGCACTCTTTGCCATCCCCGACGGGATCTCGGTGATTATTGTCAGCCGCGGGATGCCGCCGCCGTCCCTTGCGCTTTTCCGGACATACCGGAAAATCCGCCTAATAGGGTGGGATGAACTCAAGTTCGATATGAATGAAACCGAAACGCTCCTCAGGTCGGGACACAGACCTGCGATGCACGATCAGATAGTTGAGCGGCTTCACCGGATGACAACGGGCTGGGCGGCAGGCCTTGTGCTGATCATGGAACGGCTGAGGAGACTCGGCGATGAGGACCATGACTCCGGCACATTCCGGACCGGTGAAATGTTCGACTATTTTGCGACGGAGATCTTCGAAAAGACCGACAGGGAGATGCAGGCATTCCTTCTAAAGACATCTTTTCTGCCCCTCATTACACCGCACGCAGCGGCGGCCCTGACGGGAAGAAATGACTCCGGAACGCTTCTTGCACTGCTCAACAGCCATCACTTTTTTACCGAGCAGCGTTCAGTTTCAGATCCGGTCTACCAGTACCACCCCCTGTTCAGAGAGTTTCTCCAAACACGCGCCCGGGAAACCTGCTCCGGCAGTGAGATGGTCGATATCATGCGCAGTGCCGCATCTCTTCTTGAACAGGCGGAGATGATCGAAGATGCCGCAGGGCTCTATCGACGATCGGAATGCTGGGATGGAGTAGTCCGGCTGATCCTTGCGAATGCGGAGGCCATGGTGGCCCAGGGAAGAACCCGGCCGCTTGAAGAATGGCTCGGATGCCTTCCCGCCGGGATACTCAATCGCGAGCCATGGCTTCTCTACTGGATGGGCGTATGCAGCATGCCTTATCGTCTGCCTGATGCACGGGGTTATTTCGAAAGATCTCTTTCCCTCTTCAGGAGACAGCGTGATGCCGAGGGCATATACCTCGCATGGTCGGGAGCGGTGGAGGCGGTCTTTCAGGAGATGGGCGACATAAGGAGACTGGAACCATGGGTCGGGCTCTTCAACGAGATCCAGAGAGAGTACGGCTTCCCGCCTCCCGGCATCGAGGCACAGGTAACGATCCGGATATTCACGGCACTGCGCTGGCGCCGGGACAACCCTCAGTTTTCCCTCTGGAATAAAAAGGCGCTCAATCTCATGGACAGCGAAGAAGACGCCGGCTTGCGAATGTTGACGGGTTTTTACCTGCATTCATACCACGTCTGGTGGGCAGGCGACTATACGACCGGCAGACGGGTGCTGGACGTCATGGACCGGATCGCAGGAATGAAGCATGAATTACCCCCTCTTGTACGGACCATGCAGAAGGCAGCCGCGTCCCTGTTTGCAATGCTTGAGGGATCTCACGAGCACTGCATGAAGATGTTCTCTGAGGGCCTGGCGATATCGAATGAAAGCGGAGTCCATATCTGGGACGGTGTGCTTCTGATGAGTGCAGCCGCGTCATGCCTCTGCACCGGCGACCTTGCGAATGCGGGGCAATACCTTGACAAAATGGGGTCCACGCTTGAGGTCACCCGTCCCTTTGACAGGTTCTATTATTATCATATGTCTGCCTGGCGTCTTATGCTGATGAATGATATTCCCCGGGCAGTGGCCTGCGAAAAAATGGCGCTCGACCTTGCATCGAAAACGGGTTTCGAGATTGCCGAGGCCCAGGCCGCCTTTGCAATGGGGCATCTGATGCGCTGCGCAGGCGAGCATAAGAGTGCCCAGGAGCATATATTCCGGTGCAAAGAGACAGGCGGCCGGATGGGGAGCACGATTGTCGAATTCATGACCCTGCTGTCCGAAACGACCCTTGCTCTTGATCGGGGGGATGAGGAGACTGGTCTCTCTCGCCTGAGGGATGCCATGAACCTTGGCAGGGCAAACGGATATCTTTATTTCTGCTGGTGGCACGCCTCGATGATGGCCCCGCTGTGCGTCAAAGCCCTCGAGGCGGGGATTGAAATAGATTATGTGAAGGGTCTGATCCGAACATGCAGATTGTTTCCGGAAGAGCCGCCTTTACAGATCGAAGCCTGGCCCTGGCCGATCAGGATATACACACTGGGTCGTTTCGAGATCGTCATCGAAGGAAAACCGCTCCGTTTCACCGGCAAAGTCCAGAAGAAACCGCTCGAAATGCTCAAGGTCCTGATCGCATCAGGGGGAGAGGACGTGAGTGAGAACCGGATCATTGATACGCTCTGGCCGGAGGCCGACGGTGATGCGGCCCGCATCGCTTTCAAGGCGGCGCTGCACAGACTGCGAAGACTGCTTGGCCGGGAGGAATTCATACAACTGAAGGAGGGCAGGCTCAGCTTGAACGGACGATATTGCTGGGTCGACTCGTCGGCATTTGAGAAGATCGTGGAAACCGGCGATGCTGCGATGCGGCAGGCCGGGTCGACCAGGAAATCCCCGGGCCGATGCCGGCAATCCGAAAAGCACCTGTCAATCTTCGAAAAAGCCCTGTGTGTTTATCGCGGCCACTTCCTTGCAGGCGATATGGACGAAGACTGGTCGAGACCTCTCAGGGAGCGCCTGCGGGCCAGGTACCTAAGAGCCGTGAATATCCTGGGAGAATACAGGCTTCGTGAGACCGGACAGTCAGGAGTCAGAAAGGCCGTTGAATACTATGAGCAGGGTCTGGCAGTAGATGACGCTGCCGAAGAGTTTTATCAAAACCTCATGGTCTGTTATCGAAGACTCGGCAACAAGGCAGAGGCGATCAGGGCATACAGACGCTGCCGCGAAGCCCTGCATTCCGCCCTCGGGGTGGAGCCATCGGAGGAAACCGAGCGGCTCTACAGGGAAATAAAAGCGGGCGGGTGAGTCCTCACCGCTTATCGGGATATCTGCGAATCTGCCTCAAAAAGTATCCAATCCGTCACCTGCGGCGTGGTAATGTCATAGCCAGACACCCGAAGTTATTCGGACATGACTGGACATGACAAAGGAGTAAGGCAATGACTGCATCATCCCCTGAGAACGTGGAGTACAAAAACAGACAGCGCCAGGGCTGGGACGATGTCTCCCGGGGTTGGGAAAAATGGTGGACGTTATTTGAGAAAGGCGCCCAGGTCGTCAGCGACCGCATGGTGAGGCTTGCTTCGGTGGGGCCAGGGAAACGGGTCCTGGATCTGGCCACGGGGATCGGTGAACCTGCTGTTACCGCAGCCCGCACTGTCGGCCCTGACGGGCTCGTCATAGCGACCGACTTTTCGGAGGAAATGCTCGCCATCGGGAAAAACAGGGCCGCAAAAATCGGACTTGAAAATATCGAGTTTCACTGTCTCGATGCGGAAGAGGTCGATCGACTGGACGGACTCTTCGATGCCGTCTTATGCCGCTGGGGCTTATTCTTTCTTCCTGATCTGAGAAACTCCCTTGAAAAGGTGCGCCACAGACTGCTCCCGGGAGGGAGATTGGTTTCTGCAGTATGGGCCGAACCTGAAAGGGTCCCGGCACTGAGCCTTCCTATCGGGATCGCCGCCCAAATCTTGCAGCGGCAACTTCCGTCGGGGTCCGGTGTTTTCAGCCTCTCCGATCCGGCAGCCCTCACAAAAATATTCAGAGACGCCGGGTTCGAAACGGTTCAGACAGAGGAACTCGTGATCGCCGCCGAATTTGCTTCTGCCGATGAATTCGTCCAGTTCACCAGAGATATCTCAGCTCCGATGAGAATGCTGATTGCGGATCAGCTGCCGCAGAAGCACGAAGAGATCTGGGATGCGGTGGCACAGGCCTCAGGAAGATTCGCAGGAACTGGTGGTCGGATCTCTATGCCGCTGACGGCTGTTATTGCCGTGGCTCAATAAAAATACTTCTATGGGAAAGGGAAAAAGAGATGACAACGGAAAGATCAAAGGTGGCCTTTCTCGTCCTCCATATTCTTATCTTCGCTTATGCTTCAAGGTCGGTGGCAGCAACAGATTTCAGGATGATTGATACTGCTCGGCTCCATTCCATGGTTGTTGATAACGCCTATCGGCTTGAAGGCGGGCGGGAGAGACAGTTTACGGTTATCGATGCAAGGTCAAAGGAGGAATATGATGAAGCACATATCTTCGGCGCAATAAGCGTTCCGGAAAAGGATTTCGAGAAATACGCTGCTCTTCTTCCGAAGGACAAGGATCTGCCCCTGGTGGTTTACTGTAACGGCATGAAGCCCCCAGTATGTAAGAAATGGGCAGACAAGGCAGCCGCTGAAGGATATACAGACATAACTATTTATTCAGAAGGTTTTACCGTCTGGAAAGACAGCCGGATGCCGATTGCACCGTTCACTAAGGCTTTTAATAATCAGGACGCAAACCGGTAACATGCCACATGAGAAACAGGACAGCATCGGGATCTGCGGCATGAACGAAAACCTCATCGAACTGGAGGAGATATAATGATTAAACAAAAAGGCGGCCCTCAGAATGTTCGTTATGGCTGGTTGAAATTCATGTATATTTATACTTCAGTGGGGGCAGGGGGCTTCGGTTTGGGGATGCTGCTCTTCCCCGGGGTAATACAGTCGGCTTTCGGATTTCCCGCTCAGGACCCTGTCGTGTTCGGAATTGTCGGAAGCGCCTATGCGGCGTTCGGACTCATATCGGTATTTGCCCTGCGGTCTCCGCTGAAATTCGTCCCGGTTCTTTTGTTTCAGCTCTGCTATAAGTCGATCTGGGTGGCCGTAGTTGCTTCGCCTTTCCTCTTTTCATCAGGCCGGCTGCCGATGCACGCGGCTGTGCTTCTTTTAATATTTGTCACCTATATCGTCGGAGACATTATCGCGATACCTTTTTCATCCATCACCTCAAAAGGTATTCATTAATCCAAGCAGGCGGGGGCTTTGGGAGCGACAGAAAATCACAAGGATTTTTTGAACCTCCCGGCAGCCCGCCCATAGTCTCAACTGTTTCTTAGCGCAAGGTGGGCAATCAGAAGCCGCAGGATATCGGATGTCCCTTCGCCGATTGTGAGGAGTCTTGCATCCCTCCAGTGGCGATGGACGTCGAAGCTGTCTGTATATCCATAGCCGCCATGGATCTGTATCGCCTCATCGCATATCCTCAGGGCGGTCTCTGAGGCAAAGAGCTTTGCCTGCGATATCGCCGAGACCGCATCCTCTCCCTTTTCTCTCAGGTAGGCTGCGTGATAAGTCATCAGACGTGAGGCGTTCAGGCCGGTCGACATGTCCGCGAGCTTCCCCTGTATCAGCTGGAAACTGGAGATCCTTTCGCCGAATGCCTTCCGGTGTTTGCTGTAGGCGAGGGCCTTGTCATAGGCGGCCTGTGCCACACCCACCGCTATCGCGGCGATGGACAATCTCCCCGCATTGAGTATCTGCTTTGCATATTCGAGCCCCTTCCCTTCCTCTCCGACAAGATTCTCCCTGGAAACGGCGCAGTCCTTCAGTCGGATCGCCGAAAGCCTGTTTCCCCGAAATCCAAGTTTCGGTATGACAGCAGCCACATCGAACCCGTCTGTGCCGGTCGGCACGATAAAGGCAGAGATGCCTTTCTCCGTTTTTGCAAAGACGAGGACAAACGCGGCCTCGCCAGGATTCGTGATCAGCGTTTTGCTTCCGTTCAGGACCCATGAATCCCCGGAGAGAACAGCCTTCGTCTGCATCGACTTCGCATCCGAGCCGCAGCAGGGCTCGGTCAGGGCAAAGGCGATCAGGTTCCTTCCTTCGACAAGGCCTTCTTTCAATAGAAGCTCATTCTTCTGGCGTTCTCCGCCGTAAAGCCTGATACCTTCGCAGACCATGTTCTGCACATCCGCCTGCAGGGCGGTGTTTGCGCAAGCCTTCGCCAGCATCTCCATGGCGGCCGCAAAAACAGGCAGGGGTTTCTCCAGGCCGTTGTATTCCTTCGGAAAGGGCAGAGCCATCATCCCTTTGTCCGCAAGCCTTTTCAGATTCTCCCTCGGGAATAACCCCTCCTGGTCAACCTCTCTGGCACGCGGCATTATTTCCTTCTCAAGGAATGATCCCAGGGATTCCAGAAGCGTATCGTATTCCCTCGAATCGGGATAGAGCATGCCTATGATGTTTCTCTGCTCTTTAAGGTAGAACATCGTCACCTCCGCCTCTGATCGTCCCCTTCATATGGGACGAAATAGACATCAGTAGGTCTGAATGTGCATTTGCGTCTGAACCGCGCCTTCACCTGCATGCCGATCTTCATTTCTTCGGGGTCTGCGCCGGCCAGCCTCGAAAGAAAAAGCGTATTCGCCCCTTCGAACTCGACGAGGATAAGCGTAAAAGGCGCCTCTCCAAGAAACGCCTCACTACCCAGATAACAGGTGGTGAAGGTATGCACCCTGCCCTCAAGGGGAAGTTCAAACCATTCCGTCTTCGACCCGCACTCCATGCAGCTGCCGCGCGGCGTGGCATACACATATCCGCAGCCGGGACACCGGCTGCCCAGGAGTTTCCCCTTTGACAGACCCGCGAAAAAAGGCGAGTCCTGCGCATAGGAATGGATATAGTCAATACCGAAGCGATCCCCTATTATGATCGGGTCCACCCCGTAGAGGACGGTGCCTTCTTCGGTCTCGGACAGCCTTGCATCCTTCTTCATGAGACTGCCTCAATGATCGTCACCGTCACGGAGGTCCCTGTGCCTCCATGGGTATGTACGAGCCCTCGCCTGGCGTTTCTGACCTGAAGAGTACTGTCTCCGAGGTGTTTGCCGATAGATCCCTGAAGCTGCCAGAAGGCGAAGACCGCCTGCATCAAACCCGTGGCCCCGATGGCGTGTCCGCATGCAAGGAGTCCGCCCGAAGGGTTCACAGGGACGCTCTTCCATCCTCCCTCGCCCCTGAACTTAAGCCCGTAGTCGATATCAGGCATAAATGGCGCACCCGATTCAACAAACCGCCCTCCGTCCCCGTAACGGCAGAGGCCGAGGTCTTCACAGCCCTGGATCTCTGATGATGTATAGGAGTCATAGATCTCGACAAAGTCGAGCTCGCCGGGCGGATCGGTGATACCTGCCATCTCGTATGCCGTCTTGGCCGCAATTCTGCCTCCCCTGAAGGAATGCACCCCTGGGTACTTCAATCCCTCGTAATCGTCTTTGTTTTCGTGGGGCAGGGGGACGACCTTGCCGTGGGGGCGGTCGGCCAGACGCATCGTGTCCCCTGCAGAGCCGACCCCGGTTATCCTCACCGGCCGGGAGCAGAGCCCGTGGGCGGCATCCTCCGAGGCAAGAATCACCACTGCCGCTCCGTCCGACATCAAAGAGCAGTCGAGCACTGTAAGAGGGGTCGAGACCATCGGTGAGGATCGGACGTCTTCGATGGTCAGCATCGCCGGGGCCTGGGCGTAAGGGTTAAAGCGGGCGTTGCCGTGATTCTTTACGGCCACCATGGCCATCTGCTCCGCCCTCGTCCCGAATTCGTGCATATGCCGCTGAGCCATCATCGCGTAATAACCTGTGTAGAAGCCGCCGACGGGAAAATCGAAATTGGTGTCGGAGGCCAGGGCGATCAACTCGTTCCCCTTGGCCGTATTCACCCTGCTCATCGTCTCGAAGCCCAGCGCAGCGCAGACCTCCATCCTTCCGGAGGCCACCGCCTCCCAGGCAGCATGAAGGCACAGGCCGCCTGAGGCCCCTCCTCCCTCTATCCTTCTCGATGGTTTGGGGCAGAGGCCGAGATAGTCCTGGACCATCGCCTCTGCCATGAGCTGACGGGTGAAGTAGTCGGAAAAGTAAGAGCAGACAGTGCCGTCGATCTTATCCCTGCCAGGACCCGGCAGTTCTTCAACGGCGCGATCGAACGCCTCTTTTACGAGAAGCCTGAAATCCGCCTCAGGTCTGGCCCTGGCGAATTTCGTGACGCCTCCTCCAATAATGTATACCTCACGCACCGCCGTAGATACGTTGCCCTTTCACGGAACTGTAATGTCTTGTTCAAGCATAGGGCCAACGGGAGGGCCTGTCAAGACAGGCATTCTCAGCAAGGCATACCTCCGCGGGTTTCAGAAAACGGTCATGCACAAAAAAAAGCGGACGGCCGATGGACCGCCCGCTTTTCTGACTGAACCATTACGAGCACTGATTCATCATATCGGCCGACGGCAAAAGGGCAACATCGTTGGTGATGAGGTTGCCCACGCCGGTCTCGTAATAGGCTATCGTCACTTCATCTCCGACCCTGAGGTTGCTGAACGATTCGGGACTGTTACACCTTGTTACCGACGCGATGTCGTTTACCCGGAAGGTAAGCTGGTCATCTATCCCTGCCTGGACTGTTATGGTCTTTGCAAAATCATCTATGGCCACGATCTTTCCGCTATAGCTAAACGGGGTTGAACTTGCGTTGAATGCAAGGGCTGGAAATGCAAATCCCATCACCAGAACAGCAGAAACAGCGGCGATCATAACCACTCTGAGGATATTGACAGTTTCAGTCGATAGGTTTCTCTTTATCATCTTTCTGCCCAACATCTTCTACACCACCTTTCCTCACACTTCATCCCGCAAGGGAAAACCCTTTGATGTTTGACCTCTTCCTTTTGAAATCATGATATGCCCAATATTTAATATGCGCAACTGTGAAACTGCCAGAATCAAGTCAATTTAGAGGAACTGCGGCTTGAATCGTTCCAATTGCCTCCATTTTCAAAAAAGCTCTTACTCTTCCCCCTTCTCGCCAGCTGTTTCGCCCCCTGCGGTTTTCTCTCCTTCAGCTGCAGCATCGGTCACATCTGCCTTGCCCGATTTTCCGGGCCGACGCTTTCCTCTTGACCGGGACCGTTTCGGGCGCTCCGTTTCCTGCCCGGCAGCACTGCCTCGCTCTCCCGCCGTCTCAGCCACAACCTGCTGCATAGGGGTGTCAGCCCCGCCTTCACCTTGCACATCACCATGTGAAGCGTCCTGCCTGTCATGTTTTTCGACCCTGAGTTCCTTACCCTGCTTCGTCACGCCATGGCCATCCCGCACGTCATAGTGTTTTGTCTCCGGAACTGCGGCCTTCGCCTCCACCTTCGGGGCCTCTTCACCAGGCATGACACCGGTCTCCCCAGTCCCGGCGGAATGAACAGTTTTTGCCCCTCGCCTTCCCCTGCGCCTTCCCCTCGACCGCCTGTGGCGCTTCTCCGGTTCCGGCATATGGCCAGGCTCATGTTCCGGCTCTCTCCCGGATGTGGCCTCCTGGGCCGACACAGGTACCGTCTCGCCTTTCACCGGCGCCTGCCCTGCCGCGGACTCCCCTGCACCGTGTCTTTCTACAATCTGCTCGTGCCTCTCGTGGATAACTGCATGTTCCTCACCGGAGGGTCTTTCTATCACCTCTTTAAGAGTCGCCTCACCCTCAGCGGCGGCCTCAGCATGCGTGGCCGCCGCTTCCCCGCTTCCGGCATAGCCCGGTTTGGCCCCCCGCCTGCCCCTCCGTCTTCCCCTCGACCGCCTGTGGCGCCTTTCACCTTCCGGTCTCTGCCCGGGAGCATGTTCGGTCCCATGCTCCTCTTTGCGTTCGACCTGTTCGGCCTTCTGCTCGCCCTGCTCCGCGGGTTTATGTTCGTGCGGGTGTATGGCCTTTTGGGCCTTTTTCTCCTCGGCTTCCGCTGCCTTGGCCTCTTCGGACTTTTCAACAGTCATCGTGTACTGTCCCGGAAAAAGTTTCGCGTCGGCATTAAGTCTGATCGATACCTTGAACTCTTTCTCTATGGAGGCAATCTCATCCCTCTTCGTATTGATCAGATAATTGATGCTTTCAACGGGAAGAGTGCAGTTCATCCCCTTTATGCCGCCGTCGGCGGCCTTCGCATGCATCTCCCTGAGAGCAGAGATCGCCACCATCTCATCGGTCTTGATGATGCCCGTGCCGTTACAGACCTCGCATTTCTTGTTGATAGATTCGAAGTAGGCGGTGCGCATACGCTCGCGCGTCATCTCAACCATACCGAACTTCGAGATACCGGTAAACTCCGTATGGGCCTTGTCGGTAGTGAGCGCATCCCTCAGCCTGTTTTCCACTTCACGCCTGTTCTTGGAAGACATCATGTCGATAAAATCGATAACGATCAGCCCGCCGATGTCCCTCAGCCTCAGTTGCCGGGCCACCTCTTCGGCTGCCTCCATATTCGTCCTGAAAGCGGTTGCCTCGACATTCTCTTCCTTCCTGCTCCTTCCCGAATTCACGTCAACTGCGGTGAGAGCCTCCGTCTTGTCGATAACGAGATACCCCCGCGAAGGGAGATGGACAAATCTGTCATGCAGTCTCAGGATCTGGTCTTCGATATTGTGTTTAGAAAAGATGGGCTTCTTTTCCTTGTGCAGCTTTATGTTTATCTTGCGCCACGGAGTGGTCTTTTTCAGGAATTCCTTCGTCTGCTTATAGGCGTCGGAATCGTCGATCAGAACTTCGGAGACGTCGGAAGTCAGATAATCTCTCACCGTCCTCACGGCAATGTCCTGTTCCTTGTATATCAGGGCGGGCGCCGCCGCCTTTTTCGCATCGGCCTGGATCCTGTTCCACAGCTTTGTGAGGTACTTCAAGTCGTTTTCGAGCTCCTCCCCCGTCTTGTCACTGCCGGCGGTCCTGAGGATAAAACCAGTCTTCTTCGGAAGCTTCAGCGAACTGAAGATCTCCTTAAGCCTGTCTCTGTCCTCCCTCGCCTCGATCTTCCTCGAAATCCCGACCCTCTCCTGGCCGGGCATCATCACTATGTACCTTCCGGGTAGCGAGATGTAGGTTGTAAGACTCGCGCCCTTGGTGTCCCTCTCGTCCTTTTCCACCTGGACGATGAGTTCCTGTCCCTTGGAAATAACATCCTGTATCCTCACCCTCTTCCCCTCGGTCTTCCCCTTGAAATACTCGGGGCTTATCTCCCTTATCTGGAGAAAACCGTGCTTTTTGGGACCGAAGTTTACAAAGGCGGCCTGGAGGCCGGGTTCAATCCTCGTGACAACACCCTTATAGATGTTGCCCTTCATATGTTCCTTTGCAGAGGACTCGACGTAGAAGTCTACGAGCGTATCTCCTTCAACGATCGAGACCCTTTTTTCTTCTGCATGTGCTGCGTTGATCAGTATCTTTTTTTTCATTCATTCCACCATAGGTTTCTTTTCTTGTTCAAACATCTCGTTTATCTGCGCATCGAGTTCCCTGTGAAGGATTTCGATGGACTCAGTCAGCGCCATCTCGGGATATCTCACTATCGCCTCTATCACTTCTTC
>JAWOKY010000102.1:0-6674 GCA_033853975.1 Thermodesulfovibrionales bacterium | reverse complement strand
CGGATTTCCCCGCACCCGCTCCGGCAAAAACTCTCAGATGTTTTGGTCGGTGAGAGGTGAATAATTAGGTAGGCCAGAAGCTGCGATGACAAGTCCGCACGTTTGCCGGCCTGCCAAAGTCACATCGCATGGAGTGCTACACAAGTGCTGTCCCGACCGCCAGCCATATAGGAGTTTTTGGGGAGGGGTCAGGGGAGGGCGTTTTTGCAAGAACGCCCTCCCCGGAAATTCTTGCCTCTGCGCACTCTGAGGTGCTGATCTGCTCTTCCACAATTAAACGCCGGGGGAAGAATCCGCCCGGCGTGACAACCTAATCCGGCAGCATTGCCGAAAAGCCCATTGCGCCTACGGTTGCGGCCCGGGATCCATGTGCCGCAGCCGTCCAAATCAATTGAGACTTGATATCGAAGATCCCGGATGCATAAGATTAATATGGCATCATGGGCCGAAAACCGCCTCTCGGGGGTTTAACCTTGCACACAGGCGGAGGGCACGGAGGCGCACAGCTCGGCATGGGCATACAGCCCGGTGGAGCACAAGTCGCCTGATCGCCACCCCATCCGCTGAAAAGCCTAAACGGTAAGGTAAGCAAATCGAAAATACAGCCAATCGGGTTAAAGCATCCCCTCTGCTCGCACGTCGGAGGAGGACATGGCGGCGGAGCGCACGACGGCGGCGGACAAGGGGGTGGACATGCCGGAGCGCACGACTGTGGCGGACAAGCCGGAGGGCAGCCAGGTGCGCCGTACATAGGTCTCGGTCCTGCCATCGCCGGGCCACCGTAAGGCATGCCGGGTCCCCGCATCTGAACCTTTACAGGCGGACATCCTGCGTCCGGCCCGCAGTATGAAGCAAGAGAGGCCGTTGTGCTGAAAGTCAACAAAATCAGCGCGATTGCCAATGAAATGGAGGTTATTCTTACAACCATACCACTACTCCTTTCAAAAAAGACTAATGAAGTCCAGGGATTTTGCAGTTTTATAAAATGATTCTATCATCTATGATCATTATAGTCAATAAGTAAGCTCAATAGATTTAGTGATATGCGCGAATTATATGATAGCAGGTATTAGCGCATGTTCAAGCGATATCAGAGATGCCAAAAATGTATACTGACAAAATATAGTTCAATTATGAAATGTTATGATATAAACTTAATGTAAAACATTAATCGTGTCGCCACTTGAAGTTATCGTCGAAAATTAAACCACCTTGGCACCTTTTGCTGATAATGCGCGCTCGCCGCCCATTTAATCCCCCCACATCGTCAAACCGCCCCTAGCCCGAGTCCGGCAAAGGCTGCCGCTTGATTTTCGCGGCATTGAAACTATACTGGTTAAACGAAGAAAGGGAATCTGCTCCTTCAATTCCGGACAAAACATGCAACGACCTGATGTTGACATAATAGTTGTCGGAGCCGGCCACGCAGGATGCGAGGCCGCTCTGGCATGTGGAAGAATGGGCCTCTCAGTATGGATGTATACGTTGGGAGCAGATACCATTGGTCTGATGCCGTGCAATCCGTCCATCGGCGGGCTGGGAAAAGGGCATCTGGTCAAGGAGATAGACGCCCTGGGCGGTGAGATGGGAAGGGCCGCGGACGCTGCCTGCATCCAATACAAGCTCCTGGGAACAGGTAAGGGACCCGCTGTGCAGGGCTCACGCATGCAATGCGACCGGCTGGAATATTCTCTCGCCATGAAAGCGGCAGTGGAACGAGAGAGCAACCTTCTCGTGCGGCAAGAAATGGTTGTCGGCCTGATCATTGAGGCGGGGGTGTGTCAAGGCGTTTGCGAGCGGTCAGGATACGAGGTGGCCGCGCGTGCTGTCATTCTGGCCACTGGGACCTTTCTTGACGGATTGATCCACGTAGGATCTCGTTCTTATCCTGCCGGCCGCAGCGGCGAGTTCCCTTCCATAAAGCTGGCTGCACAACTGAAAATGGCAGGATTGGCGTGGGGTCGATTCAAGACGGGCACGCCCCCACGGGTAAAGGGCGCCACCGTTGATTTGACTGTGATGCAGGAAGATCCCGGCGAGCCGATCATAAGACCCTTTTCATTGAGGACCGTTTCCATCGAGCGCCCCGTGAAATCCTGTTTTCGGACCCGCACTTCGCAAAGGACACACGAAATTGTGCGGCGCAATTTGGAAAGATCACCTCTATATTCAGGTATTATAAAAGGCACTCCCGCGAGATATTGTCCGTCGCTGGAGGACAAGGTCGCCAGATTCCCAGAGCGAGAGGCGCATCCGGTGGTGGTGGAACCGGAGGGGCTCCACACTTCAGAGGTTTATGTGAAGGGCCTGGGCAATTCGCTTCCTCCGGAGATCCAGATCGAACTGGTCCGATCAGTACCCGGTCTGGAAGAAGCTGAAATAGTGCGGCCTGCTTATGCCATTGAATACGATTTCATCCACCCTACCTCGCTCAAGAACACTCTGGAAACAAAAGCCATCAAGGGCCTATACATGGCGGGGCAAATAAACGGGACGTCCGGGTACGAAGAGGCCGCTGCTCAGGGATTATGGGCCGGGATCAACGCTGCCTCGGCTCTTATGGGTAGAGAGGCATTTATTCCGAAAAGATCCGAAGCGTACATGGCGGTGATGGTGGATGATCTGGTTACCCGCGGAGTGAATGAGCCGTATCGCATGTTTACTTCCAGGGCCGAATACAGGCTGCTCTTGCGAGAAGACAACGCGGCGGAGCGGCTGTTGGAAAGAGGACATGAACTGGGGCTTGTTCCCGATCCTGTGATGAAGGCTCAACGTGCCAAATTGCGTGAGCTGGAAGAACAGATGCGGTTCCTGCAGGAGGTGAAAGTCAGGCCTTCGCTGGAAATCAATGCGCTGGTAACTTCCCGCGGGGCGTCGGAGATTCGAGACACAATGACCGGAGCAAAGTTTTTGAAACGACCGGAGGTCACGGGAGAAGATCTGGCCGGTCTCGGAATTTTGTCCAAGGATCTGGATCCGGATTTGATACGCCAAATAGAGATCCGGCTCAAATACGACGGTTACATCGAGAGACAGAAGCGGGAATCAAACCAATTTCTTAGGATGGAGCAGATACATTTGCCCGAGAATTTTGATTATGACGGGATTCCCGGCCTTTCCCGGGAGTTGACGGAGAGGCTAAACACGATTCGGCCGCGCTCTCTGGGGCACGCATCCCGAGTGCCCGGGATGACGCCGTCAGCATTGACCGCTCTTATGGTCAGGTTGAGGAAAAAGCCTCGGCATGACATTACCGCCGAGGTCACCACCGTTATGTCGGGCGATTACACAAAGGAAATTGAATAAGCTGCCCAGTTGGTGTGAGTTATCATGGCCGTCACCTGCAGCCGGGTCTTGGTAGGGGCGGACCTGTGTGTCCGCCCAGGGCAGACACGCAGGTCTGCCCCCATGCAAAAAGGGCCTCCCCGACAGCTCTTAAAAGACATCATAAGTAGTGCAATCGATCCTAGTACGCCAACTGCCTGAGTTTCACCGTAAAGAAGCGGCACAGATTGATGCCGATTTGAGGATAGACTCTCATGATCTCCTGGAATTGATGGTGGCGTAGCACATAAGCCTCGACATCAGTAGCTGCGATGCAGGTCGCGTTGGGGGGCATTTGGGAAAATAAGCTAAGTTCGCCGAGAAAGGCGCCTTCACCCAGAGTTATCTTTTCTCTCTGCTCCGGGGTTTCGTACTTATCATAGATGGTGACTTTACCGCTCACGATGAGATAGATGGAAGAGTTTGTTTCACCTTCCTTTATGATGACGTATCCAGGCTCATAGCGCTCGACAGTGAGCACCGACGCAATAGCGTGGAGCTCCCGGATACCCATTCCTTCAAAAATGGAAAAATCTTTCAGCACATTGATTTTTTCGATGATGTTCGGCATTGGGATCACCTCGTTCATGGTGCGCTTCAGGGCATATTCGGCCAGTTCCCTGACAGACGGGGATTCATCGTCCAAGCGCCGTTCAATTATTGGAACAAAAATTTGTCGAGGAGATTGCTCGCCTATAACAAACAGGGCCAGCATCCTGGTAACAGTGTCATTGGAATCGGCTAGATTCGTCAGCACCCGTTCAATGGTTTCGCTCCGCATTAGCGGGAAAAGCTTCTTACCGTGATCTATTTTCTCCGCCAGCGGTATATCATCTATAAGGGGGATCAAATAAGGTCCGATGTCCTTCTGCACTGAGGTCTCGACCATCTCCACGGCAATGGATGCGCTTTCGGACTTCAACGCCTGATACAGCAACCTCATGTCGGCATAATACACCCATAGAGCATAGAAGATCAGGCTGAGCGTTTCTTCGTTTAATTCGGTAAGTCGCTGTTTGAGCATATTGACGCTCATCGCCTTGTTCAGCGACTCAAGACCTCGCAAGGCTACCAAATTTCCGTATGCGTCTTTCAGTTCTTTTCCGATGAAGGGTATTAATTCGAAATCCTTCAGTCCCGCGAGTCTGATCACTTCGAGAATAGAGCGTTTGCCCAGATGATCGGCCTGCACGAGTGAAACTTCGAGGAAAGGCAGTATATCCTCTTTGTAGCTCATAAGAGCTTCTATCGCTGCTTTTCTCACATCGTCATCAGGATCGTCCAGGCGTAAAATCAGTTTCCTGACGGCCCGGATGTCATCGCTGCCCGCGAGTGACGCGGCGGCTTCGGCCCTTGTCCCGGGGTTTTCATCATCCAGCAATTTAAGCGCAATATCTATGTCTGCCGCGGAAACCTTGCGCACTTCGGACGTGGCTGCGGCCTCTACCCTGTCTTCCACAGCGACCGGTCCTACTTCCATAGCCGCTCCGCCACTGTCGAAAGCTCTCACGGATTCTATCCGATCGAAATCTATCTGCTCCTCTACGATCACCTGTTTGAGTATGCGACGGTAGTGTTTTCTGAAAAACAGAGTCTCAAGTATCCAGTAAATCGCAAATCCCAATGCTATATATGAAAGGTTTCGGGCATCCACTACCGGTTTGACGGCTATCATGAGCAAAGAGCCTGTAAGCATGCCGACTTTGACGACGGTCCCTCGTATGAAAGTTCTACTCCATGCCATAAGGTCCGCAGGAATAATGTTATAGAGCACCTTGGTCACGGGACCGGATATGGCCCTCTGTATCAGGATCGCGGTGAATTGTCCGTAACACGCGACATAGATATTGAAAGAAGCCGCCAGCGATCCGAAAAGGACCGCAAAATTGACAGGGTGCACCAGGGAAGCGTTCGTGAGACCCATTGAGGAATAGAGGCGACCCATAAAGAAAAGCAGCACGAACGTCGACAAAGTGGTCATGCCCCGAAACACACTGAGGAACGATATCAGGGACTGCTCCGACGTAAAGGTGTGGTTCGCGATTACGTTGAACTGGTAAAGGAATATGGGAAGGAGCACATTCGGGATGAGGCCAGCGACCATCAGGTAACGCACGATCGGGTAATGTTTGATCAGACCGGGCACTTCGGTCAGCCGGACAACCCTGCTCGGTGACTTGGCAGCCGTCGTCTGCTCGGCCGTTTTTCCCATGAGACCGGACGCTGTCCGCGCCACATAGAGAGCGGTTACGAAAGATGCCACACCGAACACAAGCAGCGCCGGGTCTTCACCGAAGCTTCTGGTAAAGGGGCTTGTGGCAAAGCTGCCTAAAGTGGTTCCAAGCACCTGTCCGGCGGTGATTAAGGGAAAAATTCTCTTGCCCTGTCTAGTGTCAAAGAGGTCACCTGCCATATTCCACAGATAGACAAGCAGAATTGTGTCAAGAAGGTAAAGAAGTTGATAAAGAATTGGATAAGCAATGGAAAATCCGGCTTTAACAGCGAAAAAGAGTGCAATTGTCGAACCCGCGTATCCAAATAGAAAGACGCAAAGTAGTGCGTAGTCAGACGACCGTCGGCCCAGTCGGTCAACTACCCCCATAACCACGAACGTCAGTATCCCATTGATCACCAGCATCCAGGGAATGTACTGGGGGCCGTATCGCTTTAGAAAAGCAGCATCGACATAGTTTCTGAAAATCGCGGTAACAAAAAAGATAACAAAGAATATGGCGGTGATCCAAAGGAAGCGAGAGGACTCGTGAACGTATATCCGCAGGTATTTCTCTAGGAATTTCCTCATGTTCAAGCCTGTTCCGTTGCAGGGATCTCGAGGACTCGGAGAAGAGAAGCATGGATTATACTGAATTCGAATTGAAGCTTCAACATGCTTTTACCGGGAGGATGTAACCGTTCAGTCACGCGGGGCCTGGGTTTGTCATTGCGAGGAGTGAAGTACGAAGCAATCCCCCGAGCTGGGAGATTGCTTCGCTCCGCTCACAATGACAGTCTTTGGCCGCTCGTAACCGAAGGCATACGCTGAGATTGGGCATTCAGTTATCTGGTGGCGTGAGGCAGACTTTCCGGAGTATGATGACAATATACAGCGAAGGCAGGCTGGAATCTCGTGGGGCTGCGGGACTGCCCCCACAAATCTTGACTTCAGCTATTCTCACGCTGATGCGGCGTTTGAGACGCGCGTCGTATGATCGTCTATTTGACACTGTTCAAGAGCTTGGACCTTATGCGTCTGGATTCTTCGGAACCCGGCGGCAGCTTCTTAAGCTTCCCATCACCGCCGCTTTCGACCACAGCCCCGCCCCAAAGATAGATGGCATAAGCCTGAAAGC
>JAWOKY010000101.1:0-27719 GCA_033853975.1 Thermodesulfovibrionales bacterium | reverse complement strand
CCGTGCATGCTTCTGTTGACAAGGTTTTTCTTCTGAAGATAATATAACTGATTGCCGAAGTGGCGGAACTGGCAGACGCGCCAGGTTCAGGGTCTGGTGGTGGAAACGCCGTGGGGGTTCGAGTCCCCCCTTCGGCACCACAATATTCCCAAAGGCAATAAATCCTCCCGCGTAATCCCCTTGTTCCTGTAATAAAAAGGCCCGGACTTTGCCGGGCCTTTTTCGGATCATGTCAGCGGGTCAGCGAAACATCTTTATGATGCCGCGGCCTCTTCCTTTCTTTCTTCCTTCACTTCTTCCTTGTAGTCGCATTCCTTGTTCAGACAGACGAGGAAGAGCTCCCCTGCCTTGTTCCTCTTTTCGCCGAGCACCTCCGCCCCGCACTTCGGGCATTTCATCGCGACAGGTTTATACCATGAAGCGAACTTGCATTGCGGGTAGTTGCCGCAGCTCCAGAAGACCTTTCCCTTGCGCGAGCGTCTCTCTACGATATCGCCGCCGTCGACCGGACACTTGATCCCTGTGGCAAGCGGCTTCGTCGTCTTGCACTCGGGGTACCTCGAACACGCCAGGAACTTCCCGAACCTTCCGGACTTGAGGACCATCGGCGCACCGCACTTCGGGCATTTCTCGTCGGTCTCGACGGTTGCTACAGAAGGTTTTTCTCCTTCGAGGGGCCTTGTATTTTTACACTCCGGGTACCCTGAACAGGCCATGAACCTGCCGTGCCTTCCCCACCTTATCACCATCGGCTTGCCGCACTTCTCGCAGACCTCTTCGGTCGGGATGTCTTCAGGCTTCACCTTCCCGGGTATCGCGAGGGCCTCTGAGAGCTTTGCGTGGAAGGGGGTGTAGAAGTCCTTCACCACCTTGACCCACTTCATCTTTCCGTCTTCGATACGGTCGAGTTCCTCTTCCATCTTTGCCGTGAAGCCGACGTCCATGAGCTCGGCAAACCTCTCGACGAGAAGATCGTTCACCACCATCCCCAGTTCCGTGGGATGGAACCTTCCTTCGGCCTTATGCACGTACTTTCTGTCCTGTATGGTCGACATGATCGTTGCATAGGTACTCGGCCTGCCGATGCCCTTTTCCTCGAGCGCCTTCACAAGTGTGGCCTCGGTATAGCGCGGGGGCGGCTGCGTAAAATGCTGCTTGGGCTGGAGGTTGAGGAGGCTGAGTTTCTCCCCCTCCTTCAGTAGCGGCAGGATCGCCTCGCCTTCTTCGGAGACCTCGTCGAGGGTTTCGGTATAGAGGGCCATGAATCCCGGAAACTTTATCACGCTGCCTGACGCCCTGAAGACCGTCTCTCCCTTGCATTTTTCCGTCTCGCAGACGATTTCAAATGCGGTCTGTTCGAGTTCCGCGGAGGCCATCTGGCTTGCAATAAAGCGGTTCCAGATGAGTCTGTAAAGAGAAAGCTGGTCCTTGCTCAGGTAGTGTTTTATATCCTCAGGCCTCTTGTCGAGATAGGTCGGCCGTATCGCCTCATGCGCCTCCTGGGCAGATGCCTTGCTCTTGTAAGAATTGGGCTTTTCCGGAACGTATTCCCTGCCGAAGGTCCTTTCGATGAACTCGAGGGCCGCCTTCTGCGCCTCGGCCGAGATCCTGAACGAGTCGGTCCTCATATAGGTGATGAGACCAACCGCACCCTCTTCCCCGAGTTCTACACCTTCGTAGAGCTGCTGGGCAACGGCCATCGTCTTTTTCGCCGTAAACCGCAGCTTCCGGGACGCCTCCTGCTGGAGCGTGCTTGTGATAAACGGTGGATAGGGGGACCTCTTTCTCTTCTTGCGCTCTATCTTTGCGAGGATGAACCGCGAGTCCCTGATATTTTCCACCGCTGCGCCGGCAGCATCGGCATCTTTGATTTCTACCTTTTCGCCGTTATACCTGAAGAGCTTCGCCCAGAAGGCGGGCTTGCTCGACCCTTCGAATTCGGCGTTGATCGACCAGTACTCCTCCTGCTTGAAGGCGCCGATCTCTCTTTCCCTGTCGACGACAAGCCTGACGGCAACGGACTGCACCCTTCCTGCGCTGAGGCCGCGCCGCACCTTCCTCCAGAGGAGGGGGCTGAGTTCGTATCCGGCAAGCCGGTCGAGCACCCTCCGCGCAAGCTGGGCATCGACCTTCTTGTCGTCGATTGACTCGGGGCGCTTTATGGATTCGAGGACAGCAGATTTCGTGATCTCATTGAACTTTATCCGGTAGACATTCTTCGACTTCCCGTTTATCGCCTCCGCTATATGCCAGGCGATCGCCTCACCTTCCCTGTCGGGGTCGGGCGCCAGGTAGATATGCTCTGCCTCCTTCGACGCCTTCTTGAGTTCCCTTATGACCTTCTCCTTGCCGGGAATGACGATGAACTTCGGCTCGAAGTCATGATCGATATCGATCCCCATTTCCTTCTTGGGAAGGTCCTTGATATGACCGACAGACGCCTTCACCTCAAAGTCCTTGCCAAGGATCTTGCTTATCGTCTTGGCCTTGGCCGGAGACTCAACAATCACAAGCGACTTCATGATGTCCTCCCGGAGTACGGTACTGCCATTTCATGCATCAGTTCCATAGTATTCTCTTGCCACCCCCGAAGACCAGGGAGTAGACATCCTCTTTTTCGAATGAACTTTTTCGAATAAGGATATAGACGAGCAGCGACTTTACTATGTCGAGTTCGTCTTCCTTAAGGCCGCCCGAGGATTCGAGCACCGCAAGTTCCTCCGCGACGTCGAAAAGGTCGGGCTCATCATAGTGTATTGTATCAAGGATCTCTTCGGAATAGAATTCAGTGTCCTTCATGTCCTTTGAGATCATCCTTAGCAGCTTCAATAGTTTCTTTGACAAATGTTCACCTCATGCCAGATAAAATCGTTTCCCGCTCGACTGCCTCACGACCCCTTTAAGCTCAAGTGAAAGCAGAAGATCCAGAACCCTGCTGACAGGCAGCCCTGCCTCCCTGGAGACGAGATCGACATGTCTGGCCTCCCCCGTGAGGGCGTTGCAGATGCCCTCCTCCTCGGCCGAAAGAGGCGCAGTCTGCCTGTGCTGCATCTTTATAAAACCTCTCAGAAGAGGCGCCAGTTCCTCGACGATGTCGCCCGTCTCCGTGACTGTCTTTGCGCCCTGCTTTATCAGTTTGTTCGTACCCTCGGAATTTGCCGAAGTGATGTTGCCGGGCACCGCAAAGACCTCCTTGTTCTGCTCGAGCGCATAATTTGCCGTAATGAGAGAACCGCTATCGAGCGTCGCCTCGACGACGAGTACCCCGAGGGCCAGTCCGCTTATCAGCCTGTTGCGTCTCGGGAAATTTTCCCTGTTCGGCATCGTGCCCGGGGGAAACTCACTCATCGCACAGCCCGAAGCGGTTATCCTTTCCATGAGAGCCCTGTTTTCCGCAGGATAATAGACATCGAGCCCCGAGCCAAGGACCGCGATAGTCCTGCCGCCGCCGGCCAATGCAGCCTTATGGGAAAGGGTGTCGATGCCCCTTGCCATGCCGCTTATGATCGTGAACCCGGCGGACGCGAGCTCCCCTGATATCCTCTGGGTCACCGCCTCACCGTAATGCGTGTGTTTCCTGGAGCCCACAACCGCGATGCCGTAGCGGTCCTCGGTGCGGTACTCGCCCTTCATATATAAAACGATCGGCGCCCCCTCGATTTCCCTGAGCGCCTCCGGATAACCCGCCTCGGTACATGACACTACCCTCATGCCTTTTTTCTGAACCACGTTCATCTGTTTTTCGACGTAGTCCCAGAGCCTGAAGTTTCTGATATTTTCGGCCTTTTCCCGGCTGAGCCCTTTGACTGCGAGCAGGTCATCGAGGCCGGCCCTGAAGATATTTTCAGGGCTTCCCATCTCTGCAAGCAGTTTCTTCGATGTCACCGGCCCGATGTCGGGCACAAGTGACAGGCCTATCCAGTATGCCGTTTCAGACATTACTTCTTTCTCAGACCCCTGTTCGCCTTCAGACGGAGGGCATGGAGTTTGATGAACCCCTCGGCGTCCTTCTGATTATATACATCTTCCGCCTCGAAGGTTGCAAGTTTCACGTCGTAGAGCGACTTCGGAGCCTTCCTTCCGACTACAAGACAATTGCCCTTGTAGAGTTTCAGACGGACCGTGCCCGTCACGGACTCCTGTATCCCGTCTATCATCCGCTGAAGCGCCAGGCGCTCCGGAGAAAACCAGTACCCGTAGTAGATCATTTCGGCGTATTTCGGCATCAGGGAGTCGAGCATATGCTTAACCTCCCGGTCGAGCGTTATCGATTCGACCGCCCGGCGCGCAACATGCAGGATCGTCCCGCCCGGGGTCTCGTAGACGCCCCTGGACTTGATCCCGACGAACCTGTTTTCGACGATATCGATCCTGCCGACACCGTGCCTGCCTCCGACTGCGTTTAGCCTCTCGAGGAGCCTCGCCGGAGACATCTTTTTTCCGTTTATTGAAACGGGATCGCCTTTCCGGAAATCAAGCTCGATATACTCCGGCCGGGCAGGCGTCTTTTCGAGCGGGGTCGTCATCGTGTACATGTCTGCCGGTGGTTCCTTCCACGGGTCTTCGAGGATGCCTCCCTCATAACTTATATGGAAGAGGTTTCTGTCGGTGCTGAAGGGCTTCGCCTTCGTGGCTGTCACCGGGATGCCGTGCCTGTTTGCATAATTTATCAGCGATTCCCTCGAATCGAAGGACCACTCCCTCCAGGGTGCGATCACCTTGATGTCGGGCTTCAGCGCGTAGTAGGTGAGTTCGAACCTTATCTGGTCGTTGCCCTTTCCTGTGGCGCCATGGGCAACCGCATCGGCACCCTCTTTCAGTGCGATCTCGATCTGTCTTTTCGCGATGAGGGGACGCGCAATCGACGTCCCCAGAAGATACGTCCCCTCGTAGACCGCGTTTGCGCGGAGCATCGGGAATATATAGTCCCGGGTGAATTCCTCCCTCAGGTCTTCCACATACGCCTTCACGGCCCCGGTCCTGACCGCCTTCTGCTTCACCTTTCTCAGGTCTTCGCCCTGCCCGAGATCGGCGCAGAACGCTACTACCTCAGCGCTATAAGTCTCCTTCAGCCACTCTATCGCCACCGAGGTGTCAAGCCCTCCGGAATAGGCGAGCACGATCTTTCTTACCATCTCATACCTCCGGGAAATAAGTCCTTGCGTGAACCGCGCCAGATCAACAGATAACCCTTTTGCAAGTTTTAACCATAGCATAAAACCATAAAAATGTAAATTTCGGCACCCCCACGCAGGAAATGACTCCGGGGCCGCGCAGGGAAAGGAAAAAGTGCCGGCCGGGACCCGTTTAATTGATATTCAATCTCAATTTCAGTTACAATCGATCGATGGAGAACACGGCGTTCAGGAACTTCCTCGGCGACCGGGGCCTGAAACTCACAAAGGAGCGCATAGCGATCCTGAAGGAGGTCTTCTCCTTCCACGGACATTTCGAGCCCGAGCACCTCTACTTCAGGATGAAGGAGGGGGGCTCGAAGGCGTCGAGGGCATCGGTATACAGGACGCTAAGCCTCCTCGTCGAAAGCGGCCTTGTTGAAAAGGTGACGAGGACCGAAAAGGGAACTGTCTACGAGCATACTTACGGCCACAGACATCATGACCATATGATATGCGGGGTCTGCGGGAAGATCATAGAGTTTTATTCCGAAAAGCTCGAAAACCTTCAGAAGGAGATATGCGCCAGCAACGGCTTCGACGGCGTCAGTCATACATTGGAGATAAGGGGTAGCTGCCAGCGATGCAGAAAGAAAAGAAGATAAAGGAAGAAAAAAGGAAGCAGAAATACCCGAGGATCGTGCTGGCCGGAAACCCCAACGTGGGAAAGAGCGTCATCTTCGGGCTCCTCACCGGGAAATACGTCACAGTCTCGAACTACCCCGGCACCACAGTAGAGGTATCCACCGGAAATATTGTCCTTGGCGACAGGAAATTCCTCGTCGTCGACTCTCCCGGCGTCAACAGCTTCATGCCGATGAGCGAGGACGAGCGCGTCACGAGGGACATCCTCCTTGCGGAAGGCCCGGAGAATGTCGTCCTCGTCTCGGATTCCAAAAATCTGAAGCGGGGGCTGATGCTCCTCATTCAACTTGCCGAAATGGACCTGCCCTGCATTCTCGTCCTTAACATGGAGGACGAGGCGAAGGCGAGGGGCATCGAGATCGACTACGGGAGGCTCGAAGAACTCGTCGGCGTCACCGTTGTCGGAACGGTCGCGCCGCAGAGAAAGGGGATAACGAAACTCAGGGAATCCCTCCTTTCTCCCGGAGCACCCCGTTTCAGGACCGATTACGGCGAGATCATCGAAGACTATGCAGCGCAGATAGCGGCCCTCCTGCCTGAATCGAGCATCTCGAAGAGGTCGATAGCCCTTATGCTGCTTGCAGGCGACGACAGCATGAAATGGTGGTTCATCGCCAACATGGATGCGCAGAGCATACGCAGGATCGAGGAACTGAGGGACGAGGCTCAGGCCCGGTTCAGGGAACCCCTTGCAAACCTCATCGCCAGAAAGCGCATCGAGTCGGCCGAGTCGATCGTCAATGCGGTCGTGCAGAAGACCGGCATCCAGGGCGGAAGAATCGCCCAGTGGCTCGGACGCTGGTCGATGCACCCCTTCTGGGGGATCTTCTTCGTGGTCTTCGTGCTCTTCTGCTTTTACGAGTTCGTCGGAAAGTTCGGCGCGGGCGTTCTCGTGGATTTTTTTGAAAACGTGATCTTCGGAAGATATCTCAGTCCCGCCATGACAAAGGCCGTCCAGTACCTCATCCCGGTGCCGCTCATTCAGGATCTCATTGTCGGCAGGTATGGCCTTTTCACCATGGCGGTCACCTACGCCGTTGCGATCATCCTTCCGATCACGGCGACCTTCTTTATCGCCTTCGGCTTCCTTGAAGACAGCGGATTTCTTCCGAGGATCGCGGTGCTCACAAACAGCGCCTTCACGAAGATCGGACTGAACGGAAAGGCGGTTCTTCCTATGGTCCTTGGCCTCGGCTGCGGCACGATGGCCACGATGACGACGCGGATACTCGAAACCAGGAGGGAAAGGGTGATCGCAACCTTCCTGATCGCCCTCGCCATCCCCTGTTCCGCCCAGCTGGGGGTCATCCTCGGAATGCTGGGTCCCTATCATCTTAAGGTGGCGATCTGGTGGGTTTGCTCGGTGCTCTTCGTTTTGGTCCTCACCGGATTCATCGCGGCGCGCCTCGTCCCGGGCGAGCGGGCTGACTTCTTTCTCGAAATCCCCCCGATGAGGCTGCCTAAGATGACGAACATCCTGATGAAGACCCTCAGCAGGATCGAGTGGTATCTGAAGGAGGCCGTACCCCTTTTCATCCTCGGAACCTTCATCCTTTTCATCCTCGACAAGACCAGGGTGCTTGGCTGGCTCGAAGCGGCGGCGGCGCCCGTCTTCGTCGGGTTCCTCGGACTGCCTGAAAAGACGACAACCGCCTTCCTCCTTGGGTTCCTCAGGAGGGACTACGGCGCCGCAGGGCTCTTCGCCCTTGCAAAGCAGGGGCTCATGAATGAAAACCAGATCATCGTGAGCATCATAACCCTGACACTCTTCGTGCCGTGTCTGGCGAGCTTTTTCATGATCATCAAGGAAAGGGGAGCAAAGACCGCGTTTCTGATGTTCTCGCTCATCACCACCTTCGCCCTGCTCTTTGGCGGCGGTGTCAATTTCCTGCTAAAGGTGCTGGGCTAGGAAACGGTTCCGCTTTTGACACGATTTCGGCGCGGGGGGTATAATTAATGTCGTATGAAAATCAAGTTCATTGTTCTTCTTGCCCTCCTGTCCGTTCTCGTCGGAGGACTCGCCGGAGGCTATGTTGCCATAGCAAAGGGAATCCCCTCAATCGAGGAGTTGAAGCAGTACAATCCTTCATCGGGCACGAAGATCTATTCCGACGATAACGTTCTCATCGGCGAACTGAGCGCCGAAAAGGGGATCTTCGTCCCTCTGAGCAACATCCCCAAAAACATGATAAACGCCATAGTCGCTGTCGAAGACTCGCGCTTCTGGAAGCACAGCGGCATCGACTACATCGCCATAGGAAGGGCCTTTGTGCAAGACCTGATACACGCAAGGCTGAAAGAGGGCGCAAGTACGCTCACCCAACAGCTTGCCAAGGTGGTATTTCTCAGCCCGGAAAAAACGATCAAGAGAAAGATCATGGAAGCGGCCCTCGCGATAAAGATAGAAAAGAGCCTGACAAAAAAGGAAATCCTCGAACTCTACCTCAACAAGGTCTACTTCGGTCACGGAGCCTATGGCGTCGAGATGGCGTCGAAGGTCTACTTCGGAAAATCCGTCAGACAACTGACCCTCGCTGAGACGGCGATCATCGCCGGCCTGGTGAAGGGACCGACCGTCTTCTCCCCTTACAACAACCTGGCGAAGGCGAAAGAGCGGCAGGCCGTCGTCCTTATGCGGATGGAGGAAGAGGGGTACATCACGAAGGCACAGAGGGAGGCGGCATACCGGCAGCCCCTCTATCTGGCGGGCCTGAGAAAGGGCGTCGAGGCAAACAGCTACTTCACAGAGTACCTGAGGACGTACCTGGAAAACAGGTACGGAGTCGAAACGGTGTACAAAAAGGGGCTCAGGGTGTACACCACACTCAACAGGGGGATGCAGATCGCTGCGGTGAGTGCGGTGCAAAACGGCCTGAGGGATGTCGACAAGCGCAGGGGATGGCGTGGTCCGATAGATCACAAGAAGGATATTGATATCGCAAGGGAACTTGACACAAAGGAACTTCCCGCAACGGTTGTGGTAAACCCCGGCGATATCTATACGGGCCTCGTACTGAAGGTCTCCGACAGGGATGCGATCATCAAGACGCGGGGGCTTCTTGGCGATCTGCCGTTAAAGGACGCCATGTGGGCCGCCAAGGTGTTGTACAGGGACGGCACATCGCGGGTGATCCAGAACTTCGGCCTGACCAAAATTTTGAGGCCTGGCGACGTGGTTGATGTGAGCATCAAGTCCATCCGAAACAAGAAGGTCGCGCTTGCCCTGGAGCAGGAGCCCGAGGTGGAGGGCGCGCTTGTGGCCGTCGAGCCTTACACCGGCTTTATCAGGGCGATGGTCGGCGGCTATGATTTCAACAGGAGCGACTTCAACAGGGCTGTCCTTGCCAGGAGGCAGCCGGGTTCTTCCTTCAAGCCGATCATCTATGCCGGGGCCATGGACAACGGTTTTACCCCTGCCAGCATCATCGACGACGAGCCGGTGACCTATATGGGAGGCCCGAAGGGCGAATGGAGCCCTGAAAATTACGACCACAAATTCTACGGTCCGACGCGGCTGAGGGAGGCCCTCACCTATTCAAGAAACGTCGTCACCGTTAAACTCGTCGATAAGATGGGAATAGACAATGTGATCAACTTTGCGCGGACCCTTGGTTTTCAGGATAACATGCCGAGGAACCTGACGGTCGCGCTTGGTTCTTTCAGCATCACCCCTTTGCAACTGGCGATGATCTACGATATTTTCGCAAGCAACGGCATGAAGGAAAATCCGATAGCGATCAAGTATGTTACCGACAGCAGAGGCCAGATCCTCGAAAGCAACGAGCCGGCGCCCGAACAGGTGATAAGCCCGCAGACTTCTTTTCTGATAACCTCGATGATGGAGGACGTCGTAACCTACGGCACGGGATGGCGGGCAAAGTACCTCGGCGTTCCGGTGGCGGGGAAAACGGGCACGACGAACGATTACAAGGACGCCTGGTTCGTCGGATACACCTCGAACCTTGTGGCCTGCACGTGGGTCGGCTTTGACAGCAACAAGCCCCTTGGCCCTGCAGAAAGCGGAGCAAGGGCCGCTTCTCCGATATGGGTGTCCTTCATGAACAGCGCAAAGGGAGGGGCTGAGCAGTTTACACAGCCCGAGGGTATTGTAAGCGCCACCATCGACCCGCAGACGGGCCTGCTCTCGCGCGACGGCTCAGGGATCAAGGAGTACTTCAAGGACGGGACAGAGCCCAGACAGGTTTCAACTTCCGCGCCCCCTCCGGCAACGAAGGGGCCTGTCGCTTCACCGTCACCGCAGTTCGATTTCGATTAGCGTCTTACTTTGCCTTGGTCTGCTTGGAGATGTAGACGATGCAGTCTTCGCATATCCTGCCTGACTGCGTGTTGCAGATCATTCTGTTGAGTTCCCAGCAGGGCTTCGTGCGGTCGATATAGGCAGAACACTTGTTCTTTCTTTCTTCGGAGCATGCCGTGATTTCCCAGCAGGGCGCGTAGTTGAGAAGCTTTTTGATCCCCTCGATACTTATCTTCTTGTTATGGATGAGCTCCCTGAGGCACCTCAGCCACTTTATGTCGTTTTCCGAGTAATACCTGTTTTTGTTCCTTCTGGCGGGTTTTATCAGCCCGTGTTTTTCGTACAGGCGCAGGGTCTGGTCTGTGGTACCGATCAGCTCAGCGACGATGCCGATCGGATAAAGAGGCATATCCTTTTTTTCTTCTTCGCTGACGTCTCTTTTCATTTTTCCCCTTGTCATCTCATTATCATCAAAATCGACAATTCTCTTTATAATTTTAACTATTAATACATTTTCAATTTAAAAAATGCAAGCTTTTTTATCTTTAGTGTTGACACGGGGGTTGGCCCTCATGTAATATTAGAACCGATTTTTCAAAGGAGGTTCCTTATGAAAGAAGAAAAACTTCTCATGGATATATTCATCAACCCTGAGACTGTTCCTCACTATGTGTCTTATGCGTTTCTCGCTTCCATCCTTCTGATTGTTGTTGCGCTCATCGCAAGAAGCTCATTGAAGCTCATTCCAACAGGGACCCAGAACTTCTTGGAGTCGATTGTCGATGCTATTCTGAACCTCTGCGAAGAAAACATCGGACATCACTGGGCACGACCGATGTTTCCGCTTATCGCAACGATCGCCCTCTTCATCACGGTCTGCAACTTCTTCGGACTCATTCCGGGGTTTGTCTCCCCCACGATGAACATAAACACAAATGCCGCTATGGCGATACCGGTCTTTATCGCGACGCACATCTTCGGAGTGCGCGTCCACGGTGCCAAGTACATCAACCATTTCCTCGGCCCCATACGCTCGATCGCTGCGCTGCCGCTCATGATCCTCATGTTCATCATTGAGTTCATCGGGCATCTTGCGCGGCCCCTTACCTTGTCGGTGAGGCTCTTCGGCAACATGAGCGCAAAGCACTATATCATCGCAGTGCTTGCGATCCTTTCGCCTGCCATCATCCCGACGGCGATACTGGTGCTTGGGGTGCTCGTGTCCGTCATCCAGGCATTCGTCTTTACCCTGCTTTCAGCTTTGTATCTCGCTGGTGCCGTTGAAGAGGCACATTAAATCCAATTCCTTGAGAAAGGAGGAAACAAAAATGAAGAAGACACTCGCAATGGTCCTTTTGGTAATGGCGCTCGTTATCATCCTCGCTCCGGCGGTTTTCGCACAGGAGGCTGCTGCAGCCCCGGACAGTGGTAAGATGCACTATTACGCGCTTGCTGCCATCGCATGCGGCATCGGGGTCGGCATCGCCGCTCTCGGTACCGGTATCGGACAGGGCATGGGCTTGAAGGGTGCGACAGACGGTATCGCAAGAAACCCGGGTGCATCAGGAAAGATCACAACCACCCTGATCATCGGTCTTGCCATGATCGAATCCCTTTGTATCTATGCGCTCGTCGTCGCGCTGATCCTTCTGTTCGTTAATCCGTTCAAGATATAACAGACAGGATTTTTGTAAATAAAAAAAGGCCGTGTGAACCACGGCCTTTTTTTATTCCCCGGAGGCAGGCAGTCTATCCGGTCCCGCCCAGCTTCTCGTACATCCTGGCATTCTCTATCGCGATGCCGCCCTGCTCTGCAAGGGCTACTGCAAAATCCATTTCTTCCCCGCTGAAGAAGCGGTGCTCCGCGGTCAGGAGCCGCAGGATGCCGATGATGCGCTTTCTGACAACGATCGGCACGACGAGGATGCTCTTTATCCCCTCCTCCCTCGCCTCCTCGCGGTAGACGATCCTGTCGTCCGTCGCCGCGTCATAGATCGCAACAGGCCTGCCTTCAAGCGCAAACATGATGCTCTCCTCTGCATCGACGGGTCCCCTGCTCAGGTACTTGTCGCTCACGCCATGTGCCGCCACGAGTTCAAGCTTCTTTCCTTCCGGGTCCAGGAGCCTTATCGTTGCCGCCTTCGTGTTCATGATCCCGGGAATCTTCCTGACGATCATGCCGAGGATCTCATTGATGTCAAGGGTAGAGCTCACCGTCCCGGAAACTTCCTGAATCGCCTTCAGATACTGCACCTCCTTGTTGAGTTTCTCGTAGATACGGGCGTTTTCGATGGCGGTGCCGCACTGTTCGGCAAGCGAGGCGGCGAACTCTATCTCATCAGCGGCGAAATCTCTCGGTACACCCGTAAGGAGTCTGAGCACGCCGATACCCTCTCCCCGCGCCTTGATGGGAAGGGTGAGCATGCTCTTTATGCCCTCTTCGGCGGCCTCCTGCCTGTATCGGATCCTCTTGTCCGTCCGGGCATCGTATATGGCGACAGGTCTTTCGCTCAAGGCGGTTCTTATGTTCTCTTCCGTGTCCACCGGTCCCTTGTTGAGATACTTTTCAGAGAGTCCGTACGACGCAACAAGCTGAAGCTCCTTCCCCGCCTCGTCAAGGAGTCTGATGGTGGCGCCCTTAAGTCTCAGGACCTCGGGGATCTTCTTTACGATCATGTCCAGAACGTCTTTTACGTTGAGAGAAGAGCTGACCGCCTTTGTCACCTCCTGGAAGACGTTCAGGTACTCTCTTTCCTTTGAAACAGTTTTTTCGAAGACACGGGCGTTCATGATCGCTATCGCTGCCTGGTCTGCGATGGCAGACACGAATTTCAGGTCCTCATCGGAGTACTCGACCGGTTCGGCGGTATACATCCGAAGCACCCCGATCACCTCATCCCGGAACCTCAGGGGGATCGAGAGGATGCTGCGTATTCCCTCCCTCTCCGCCTCTTTCCGGTACTTCGCACTCTTGTCCGCCTGGATATCGTAAATGGAAACAGGCTTGCCTGCCAGGGCGTCGTCTATGCTCGCATCGTATTCCACCGGGCCTTTGTCTACATAGCTTCTGCCAAGACCGGTAAATGCCGCAAGTTCGAGACGGTTTGTCTCCTTGTCCAGCAGCCTCAGCAGGCTCGCCTTCACGTTCATCACCTTCACGACGTTGGTTACGATGAGCTGAAGCACCTCATCGAGGGAGAGGCTTGTACTGATAGCCTTGCATATGTTCTGATAGCTCTCCATGTAGATTTTTTTCGAGAAGATCTTTTCAGCACATGAGGGGCAGATCGAGTGCGTGAAGTCGCCGAAGCCCTCGCCCGCAAGGAACAGCTCTATCTTTTCCCATTTCTCGGGCGTCTTCCTTATCCGCTTGCACCATCCGCAGATCGGGATCAGCCTTTCGATCCTCTCCGTCCTCATCTGGAACGGTCTCAGATGCTTGAAGGATGCGACATCTCTGAAGGCGATGATCACCCCGCTGATCTTTCCATCCCTGTAAAGGGCGGATATGTGCTCCTCGACGAGCAGTTTTCCCCCGTCCTTCTTCCTCAGGAAGAGGTTCCGCCGGATCGGCTCCTTTTCTGTCATGGCCGCAACCAGAGGGCAACCGGAATCGCAAAGAACGTTCCCCGTTTCGTCTTCATGTCCGAGAAGGTCATCGTAGCAGGCCCTGCCAAGCACCTCATCGGAAGAGTAACCGGTAATCCTCTCGGCCCCCTTGTTCCAGAAAGATATCTTCCTTTCGGCCGTGACAAAATAAATGCCGTCTGCCGCATTTTCGAGGATCTCCTGGCAAAGCTTCAGCTTTTTATTGAACATCGGTCCCCCACGGTCGGCCGGAAAACTCTGAAATCTTGGATAATCGCCGCACAAAACTATTATAATTGAATGAAGGTTTTTTGTGATAGAAAGGCTTTTGCGTTGGACCGGACGATTTATCTGAGACTAAGAGAAGCGGCGGTCAATACCGCCGAGAGGATAGGCCTGCCTTCTTTTTATTCCGCCCACGAAAAGGAGATCAGGGCATCCGCGGCGTCTTTTTCGTCGGATAACCTGTTCCGTAGATGCGAAGAGCTGATCGACGCCTCGAAGATGCACCCGGCGCACGGGTTCGAGCACCTCAGGAAGGTCGCCGTCGAGGCAGGAGCGGTCGCACTGATCGAGGGGAAAGTTCGCGGGTGCTGCCCCTCGGAGAGGGAAGAGATGATGCTCTGTGCCCAGCTTGCCGGACTCCTTCATGACATAAGGCGTGCTGAAAAGGACCATACTACCGCAGGGAGCATCGAGGCAGGAAGGATACTGGAAGAATGCGATATGAAAGAACGCTACACGGGCTATATAACGGCTGCAATAAAAAACCATGAGGCGTTCAAAGATGTGCTGCCGTCGGAGAATGAAGCCGCAAAACTGATCAGCGACTCACTCTACGATGCGGACAAATTCAGGTGGGGGCCGGACAATTTCACATCCACCCTCTGGCTGATAATCGAATCCTCCGGCATCTCGGAGCACACTCTCTGCGTAAGCTTTCCTGAGAAAATGGACTGGATCCGCAGGATAAGCGGTACCTTCAGGACGCAGACCGGCCGGAAATACGGCCCGGAATTCATCGACCTCGGCATCGAGATCGGCAATGAAATCTACAGGGAAATGAAAAGCATTGTGGAGGACCCTCCGTGCTCCTGATAACCGATTTGAGGGAGATCACCGTCCCGTTCACCAGGAGCGTCATCACCCTCGGCAATTTCGACGGTCTTCATCTGGGCCACCAGGAACTGATACGCAAGGTGATCCGCCGCGCAAAGGAGACCGGTGCGCGCAGCATCGTCGTGACCTTCCGGCCCCATCCGCTGAAGATCCTGGCCCCTGAAAAATGTCCTCCTCTTATCAGCATCTATGAAGAGAAGATCAAACTCTTCGAAGAACTCGGCGTCGACGTCCTTGTGAAGATCCCTTTCACCGTAGAGTTTGCAAAGATGTCGCCCGAGGACTTCGTCAAAGGCATCCTCTGCGACATGCTCGGCGCGAAGGAGATCTTTGTGGGATTCAATTACCGGTTTGGAAGGGGAAGGGAAGGGAACATCGCGACACTGAAGGCCCTCGGCGAGAGACTTGGCTTCTCCGTGCGGGAGGTCGAACAGGTCGCCCTTAGCGGAGAGGTGATCAGCAGCACGAAGATCCGTCACCTTCTGAGAGATGGAGAGGTCGAACATGCGGCCCGGCTGCTTGGGAGGACCTACGCAATTACCGGCATAGTGGTGAAGGGTGACGGCAGGGGGAAGGGGCTTGGGTTTCCAACTGCCAACATCGCACCCAAGCATTCGATCATCCCGGCACACGGCGTCTATGCGGTCAGACTCTTCGTGCGCGACAGATTCTATGACGGCATCGCCAACATCGGCATGCGTCCGACCTTCAACAAACAGGACCTCGCCATAGAGGTCCACGTCTTCGACTTCAATGAGGACCTCTACGGAGAAGAAATCTCCCTCTACTTCGTCGGGAGGATCAGGGAGGAAAAGAAGTTCCGCAGCCCCGATGAGCTCACACGCCAGATTCGCGCGGACGTGCAGGCGGCCAGAGTCCTGCTTTCAGGGCATTCAGCATCTGTCACATAATAACAGCGCTTCCGGCAGGAATCGGCCGACGGACAGCAAGGGGATTGCTATCCCTTTCATAAAAGACTATGCTTTTCCCATGAACAGACGGGTGATATGGATCACCGGACTCCCCGGGAGCGGGAAGAGCACCGTCGCCGACGCTCTCAAAGACGCTCACCCGTCTTTTGTCCTCCTGAGAATGGATGAACTGAGAAAGATAGTCACGCCTTGTCCCACCTACTCCGATACCGAGAGAGACATCGTATACCGTGCCCTCATTTATCTTGCCGGGAAACTCGCAGCGCTCGGGCATGACGTGATCATAGACGCCACAGGCAACAGAAGAAAATGGAGGGACCTCGCGAGGGGACTCATCCCGCGCTTCACTGAAGTATATCTGAAATGCCGGCCGGAGATCTGCATGAAACGGGAAGCGCAGAGGAAAGAGAGGCGCGGAGCGCCTGCGGACATTTATAAGAAAGGTGAAGCGGGCTGGCCCGTGCCGGGGCTGACTGCGCCGTATGAAGAACCCCTGAATCCTGAGGTGGCGATCGAGACAGACACCTGCATGCCGGAAGATGCTGTGCTTCTTATCGATGCATTTCTGAAGAAAAACGCATAAGACGGACTGCGTCAGGACTACCCCGAGTCCATCCCTTTAAGATCGAACAGGACCCTCATCGTAAAATTTCCCGGTTGCTTTATCGCCTCAACGGTGACGCCCCAGCACTGTCTCACGTATTTCGCGGCAACCGTCAGATCCTGCAGCCCCTGCTCTTTTGCGTCATACCACATCTGAGCCATCACCCTGACGGACTTGAATGGATGAAAAACGACATTCGTCGTATAGGTCATTATATTTTCGGCCCTGTTGTATCTCTGCCCCACAGAGATCGCAGCCTTCAAAAGGTTAAAAGTTATATCGGAACTGACCGTTTCGAGTTCGCCGTTATAAACATTGTATGTCGCCTCCATGGCAAGCGGGAAGAACCTCCTTAAAGCAAGCTCCATCCTGAGAGGCTGAAGAGGCCTGTCCGAATTATAGGTATCGACGGCCTGTGTAATCCTGAAGGCTACAGTTTCAGCCCCTTTCACAATCGCCCGGTTGAGCAGGCTGAATTCAATATCCGATGTCTTTTTGAAAAGCTCGTCAGCATCGAAAACAGGCAGGTCGTTCTTCGACGAAGAGATGAAATGATAGCTGATCGAAGGTTCGATAACATGGGTGAAGGAGCCGTAGTCTCTGTAAAGTCTCGTGTGGCCGACGATGGCATATTCAAAGGCGCCGCGCTGCGTATATGAGTCTATGTTCTGATCGTTGCCCTGATCGTTGTAAAAATCATAGGAAGTCCCCCTGAGCGCCGCCACCTGAGTGACAACGAAGTCAGTCCCGATCGAATGGATCAGTTTCGGATATACATCCACCCTTCCTGCAGATATCCCGTCTTGCCGCCAGAAATTCGCCGCAGTGGCCGACAGCGAATACATGAAGCTGCCTGTGCTCGTATAATTAAGGACATAACCGGCCTCGGGCAGTCTCTGAGGCACATTCCCCGTAGGATTTTCGAGGTCTACCCAGTACTGCGACAGCAGATAGAACCGCGAATTCGAAAAAGGCGTGCTGAACTCGCCCGTCGATTCAAGATAGCGCTGCGTCCTTACGTCCCTCTGAGGATTGAACTCCCTGTAAAAATTCTGTTCGTTCACATAATCGATGTTGAGAAACCCGCCAGCCTTCCCCGGATGACGGTCATCGAAGAGATCCTTTGTCTCCCAGTCGTCCTTCTTGAGCTCGGTGTCCTTGATATGATAAACCCAGAGATTGCCTTTTACATCATTGGGTTCGATGAACCGGTACTGGACGCCTGTACCGACCCCTCTTTTCCCGTAGTAATCGAGGGCAAAGGTGGCGTCCTGGTTTTCAGCGATCACCAGGTAATAGCGCTCAAGTATCTCAACCCCCCTTGTAGAGCTTGCGCCGACTATAGGGATAAGGAAACCGCTCTGCCTTTCTGTAAGAAGCGGTACGGCAAGATAGGGGGTGTAAAAGACAGGGAGGCCCTTTATCCGGAATGATGCGTCTTTTGCCTTCAGCTTTTCACCCGAGTAGGCATCGATGTCCTTCGCCTTGAAGCACCAGGCCGGCAGAGGGGCATCGCAGGTCGTGAAGGAACCATCGGGACTGTAGTAGTAGTCTTCACCTCTCCTTTCTATCTCTCTGCCTGAGAGGTGAGAGTTCTTTTCCCTGAAAGAGACTTCTGCGTCGAAGAGTCTCCCTGTTTTAGCCTGTAAGTTCAGCTCGGCGCGATCGGCCTTTATGAAATAGGATCTGTCAGTATAGGAAAAATTTCCGGAGGCGTCCACCTCGGAAGTCTCCTCATAGTAGGTAGCCTCGTCGGCATTTATCACTGCCCCTTCTCTTTCGATCATTACCGAACCGGTGGCGACATATTTTTTTGCCTCAGAGAAGTATTCAAGTCTGTCGGCAGTGATAACGGTCTGGCGGTCTGCTCCGAAGGCGAACGGGGCAGGGAAAAGAAAGAAAACGGCCGCAAGCAGAAAGGTGCCGATCGCTGCCGTCTTCATTCCGCCTTTTGGCCCGGTCATTCCCGGAGCCTCGTCAGCACGCCTTTCGTTCCGAGCGCCTCCTTGGCCTCGCCTATTGTGTAAAAAGAGCCGGTGACAACGATGATATCCCCCGGCCTGCAGAGTTGCTCTGCCATGCGAAGTGCATCGCGAACACTCCCGCCGGCATGAGAAGAATAGCCCGCTTCAGCGGCACGGGAGGCCAGCGCATCTGCCGATGCAGCCCTCCCGTATGAGGGAGAGGCAAAAATGACCTCTGCGGCAAGCGGAAGGAGGGGTCTCAGGATGCCGTCGATATCCTTGTCAGCCATGATCCCGACAACTAGGATGATCCTCTTATAGCGGAAAGAGAGCATCTCCTGCAGGTAGTCAGAGAGGGCAAGAGCTGCATGGGGGTTGTGGGCGCCGTCGATGAGAACCGGCGGATCGTCCTTCACCATCTCGAGCCTTCCGGGCCAGATCACCCGTGCAAGCCCTTTCCTCATATCGCATCCCATGCCCCCACATTTTTCGGAAAGCGCCTCGATCGTCCTTATGGCCATCGAGGCGTTGATCGCCTGATGTCTGCCGGCCAGGGGAAGTTGAATCCTTTCGTGCTGAGTCGGACCACTGTAAGAAAACTGAATTCCTCCGGAGGAATCCGACACACCGTCCGCTCTAAAATCGCGGCCGTACGCAAACAGGCGGCATCCCCTTTCCGCGGCCTTTCTCTCTATCATCCCCATTGCCTCCGGAACCTGCGGCGCGGTGATAACAGGGACGCCATCCTTGATTATCCCGGCCTTTTCCCCGGCTATCTCGGCCAATGTCCTTCCAAGGAATTCGCAGTGGTCGTATCCGATTGCAGTGATGACCGTTGCGTCAGGGACCAGGATATTCGTCGCGTCGAGTCTTCCTCCGAGTCCTACCTCGACGACAGCCCACTGCACCTTCCGCTGCCTGAAGTACAGAAATGCCATTGTGGTGACGACTTCAAAAAAGGTCGGCGAGAAATCCCCCATACCTCCTGCGATATGTCTCACCTCATCTGCGAGGGCGACAACATCTTCCTCTGCGATCTCCTGACCGCTAACGCGGATCCTCTCGGTGAAGCTCACAAGATGGGGTGATGTAAAGAGCCCTGTGGTCTCGCCGGTGGTCCTCAGCATCGACTCGATCATCGCAGAGGTCGAGCCCTTTCCGTTTGTCCCGCCCACGTGAACCGACCTGAACGCCTTCTGGGGATCGCCCGCAGCAGAAAGGAGCCTCGTGATATTGTCGAGGCCGAATTTCATGCCGTGCTGCTGAAGTCCGTAGAGATAGGCTATCGTATCGCCGTAATTCATGCGAGGAGTTCGATGATCCTGGCAACGGTCGCCTTCATTTCCTTACGATCGACGATCCTGTCTATCAGGCCGTGTTCAAGGAGAAACTCCGAACGCTGAAAATCATCCGGCAGCTGCTGTTTTATCGTCTGCTCGATCACCCTTGGTCCTGCAAAGCCGATGAGGCTCCTGGGTTCGGCGAGTATCACGTCCCCAAGCATCGCAAAACTCGCGGTCACTCCGCCGAATGTGGGGTCGGCGAGTATCGAAATATAGAGGCCGCCGCTTTCGTTGAGCCTCGCGATTGCTGCGGAGACCCGCGCCATCTGCATCAGAGAAAAGATCCCTTCCTGCATCCTGGCCCCTCCGGACGATGAAACTATGACCAGAGGAATTTTTCTTTCGAGCGCCGCCTCAGCGGCCCTGAGCGCCTTTTCTCCCACAACTGAACCCATGCTGCCACCCATGAACGAGAAATCCATCACAACGATCATAACGGGATGTCCACCGATGGTCGCCTCTCCGGATACCGCGGCTTCTTCAAGACCGCTCTTTTTCCTGTTGTCCTCGATCCTCTCCCTATAGGACATCTTGTCCCTGAACTGCAGGGGATCGCTTGATGTGAGTGAGGCGTCCATCTCGACGAAGCTGCCCTCATCGACAAGGAGCTTGAGACGTTCCCGTGCGCTTATCCTGAAATGATAATTGCACTTCGGGCAGATCTTGAGATTTTTGTCTATCTCTTTCTTGTAAATGATCTCCCGGCAGCTCTCGCACTTCACCCAGAGCCCTTCGGGGATCTTCACTTTTTTGTCGGTCTTAAGCTCTTTGCTCTTCTTAAACCATGCCATATTTTCTGTCCGCAAACAACAATAGCATTATCGTCTTTCTCGCGTCCTCACGCCGCAATCAGGAAATAATCGCGCCGGTCAGGAAGACAGGCGGATTGGGCCCGAAAGGGGCCGCGCACCTCGGATATCATAATGCCGCACGGTCGATCCCGGCGTGAAGCGGTCGTTCAACGTATTGCGCTCCTCAGGGAAAGCAGATATCTCTTGAGTTCCTCATCCATGTCCCCTGAGCGCTTGACAATCGCGCTACCGACGATCACCCCGTCTGAAAACCGCGAGACGGCCGCCGCCTCTTCGGGGGTGGAGATGCCGAAGCCCACAGCCACGGGCTTGCCGGAGCCGGCCTTTATCTTTGCGATATGCGATTCAATGGAAGAGTCCATCGAAAGCTTCGCCCCGGTGATCCCCGTGATCGAGACATAATAGATGAAACCGCTCGATGCCCCCGACACCTTTTTGATCCTCTCATCGGTTGATGTCGGCGCAAGGAGGAAGATAAGGTCCAGACCGGCCTTCCTTGAATATCTCAGAAGATTCGTCGCCTCATCAGGGGGAAGGTCGGGAATGATCATTCCGTCGACACCTGCTGAGGCCGCATCCCTTGCGAACCTCTCCTCGCCATATCTGAGGATGAGATTGTAATAGGTCATAAGGACGATGGGTATCTGCGTCTGTGTTCGCAGCTCCGAGACGAGTTCTATGACGCCTCCGAGCGTCACCCCCTCTGCGAGGCTTCGCTGGGCTGCCTTCTGTATCGTGGGGCCGTCGGCGAGAGGATCGGAAAAAGGGACCCCGAGTTCAATAATATCCGCGCCGCATTCCTCGAGAATCCTGACCAGTTCCCTGGTTCTTCCGATGCTGGGATCACCCGCCATGACATAGGGGATAAAGGCCTTCCCCTTTCTTTCCAGGATTTGTCTGAAGCGCGCACCTATGCGGGACATTAAAGTTCGATCCCCTTTATCTTTGCCACCTGCTGAACGTCCTTGTCGCCCCTGCCGGAGAGATTTATGATGATGATCTTGTCCTTTGAAAGCCGCGGGGCAAGCTTCACCGCCTCGGCAATCGCATGCGACGATTCGAGTGCCGGGATTATCCCTTCCGTCCTTGAAAGGAGTTCGAAGGCGCTCAGGGCCTCATCGTCCTTTGCATAGGTATATTCCACACGGCCGGCATCTTTGAGAAAGGCATGCTCCGGACCGACCGCGGCATAATCGAGGCCCGCGGAAACGGAATGGGTACCGAGGATGTTCCCGCTTTCGTCCTGGAGCAGATAGCTCTTCGTCCCCTGCAAAACGCCTATGCTGCCGCCGGCAAACCTGGCAGCATGTTCCCCCGGGCTGATCCCCTGCCCGCCTGCCTCCACACCTGTCATCTTCACCTCGTCATGCGAGAGAAAGGCGTTGAATAACCCCATCGCATTGCTTCCGCCGCCGACGCAGGCGATGAGGTGATCCGGCAGTCTGCCCTCGGCCTCGAGGATCTGCTTCTTCGCCTCCCTGCCGATAACAGACTGGTAGTCGCGCACAATCGCGGGAAAAGGGTGAGGACCGAAAACAGTTCCCATCACGTAATGGGTCGTCCTTACGTTGGTGGTCCAGTCGCGCAGGCCCTCGTTGATGGCATCCTTCAAGGTCCTCGATCCGGTAGCCACTTCGATGACCCTCGCGCCGAGAAGCCGCATCCGGAAGACATTGAGCGACTGCCTCGCCATGTCCTCCGAGCCCATATAGATGTCGCACTCAAGACCGCAAAGCGCCGCTCCTGTGGCGGTTGCAACACCATGCTGGCCCGCCCCGGTCTCGGCTATGACCCTCTTTTTTTCCATCCTCTTTGCGAGGAGCGCCTGGCCGAGTGCGTTGTTTATCTTGTGGGCCCCGGTATGTGCCAGGTCTTCCCTCTTCAGATAAACCTTCGCTCCCCCAAGGGTTTTCGTGAGTCTCTCGGCGAAATAAAGGGGGGTCGGTCTTCCTATATAGGTCTTTCGCAGGTGTGCCAGTTCATTCTGGAATTGCCTGTCCTTCCTCGAAGATTCATAGGCCTTTTCCAGTTCGTCCAGCGCCGGCATCAGTGTTTCGGGCACGAAACGCCCGCCATAACTTCCGAAATATCCTCTTTTGTCAGGTAATTTTCTTATCTTAAAACCCCTTTTACCGATTTTTCCTTTTCCCTAAAGACAGTTTTCTGAGCAGTTTATTATATCCGAAAAGAAGGAAATATAGTAAGGCGCCCGAGGCCTGGATGCTGCTCACTGCAAACGCCTCTTACAGGGCGTCAGGAGGCAATGACCTTCCCGATTTCCTCGGGCGAGATGCCTTTCCGCATCGTCACAGAACCAATCCTTTCCGGGAGGATGAACTTCAGTTCTCCCGAGACCGTCTTTTTGTCAAGCTGCATCGATGAAAGGAGTGCGGCAGGGTCGATGCCGGCAGGAAGCTCGCAGGGAAGGCCGTATGCCTCTATCAGGCTCCTTATCCTGTCCACTTCGGCGTCTCCGATTACGCCCAGAGCAGCTGACAGCCTCGCCTCCTGATACATGCCGATCGCAACGGCCTCGCCGTGGAGGAAACTCCTGTACTGGGTTACTGTCTCGACCGCGTGTCCTATGGTATGCCCGTAATTAAGTATCGCCCTCAGGCCTGACTCCCTCTCATCTTTTGAGACCACCTCCGCCTTGATTTCGCAGGAGCGTCCTATGATATGCATGAGGGAGGTCCGGTCCAGCCCGAGAATGTCTTCCCGATGCTCGGCCAGGAAGTCAAAAAGGTCGGCGTCCCATATTACGCCGTATTTGATGACCTCGGCCATACCGGCGAGGAATTCGCGCCTGGGGAGGGTCGTGAGGGTGTCGGTATCGATCCATACGAGCCTCGGCTGCCAGAAGGTCCCAATCATGTTCTTGCCAAGCGGATGGTTCACGCCTGTTTTTCCTCCAACGGAACTGTCCACCTGCGCCAGAAGGGTTGTAGGCACCTGTATGAAATCAACTCCCCTCATATACGTAGAGGCGGCGAACCCGGCGATATCTCCGATAACGCCGCCGCCGAGGGCAACAACAGCGGATTTCCTGTCGAGACGCATGCGAAGCATCGCCTCGTGAATCTTTCCAACAGATTCGATATTCTTGTATTGCTCCCCGTCGGGGATAATGATATCGGTCGGTTCGAAGCCTGCCGCTTTAAGAGAGACTGACACACCATTTCCGTACAGACCATACACCGTCGGATTGCTCACGAGCGCCACCCTGCGGCTGAACTCAAACTTTGTCAGCACCTCCCCTATTCCGCCCAGGCAAGCGCTGTCGATGAAGATGTTATAGCTCCTCTCGCCCAGTTCCACCCTTATCTTCTGCATCTGACCGCCTCCGCTATCTCCTTCGCGATCTGTAATGGGGTCTTGCCTTCGGTATCTATGAGCGTTCCGGCCTTTTCGTAAAAAGGCCTCCTGAAACCCAGCAACTCCTTTATCCTGGCCAGCGGATCTTCGGTCTTAAGGAGCGGCCTGTCCTGGCTCCTCTGAGTTCTTTCGAGGATTGTCGCAGGGCATGCATCAAGGCAGAAGATGATCCCGTTTTCCCTCAGGGCCTCCATATTCTCCTCCCTGAGCACCGCTCCGCCCCCGGTCGATATGATAAGATTTTTCCCGGCGGCAAACCTCTTTATCAGCCTGGTTTCAACGTCCCTGAAGTATTTCTCGCCGAATTTCCGGAATATCTCGTTTATTGTCATCTTCTGGTCTTCCTCGATCCCTGCATCGATGTCGATGAGCTGCATGCCCAGAAGCCTTGAGAGTTCCTGCCCCACGGCAGACTTCCCCGTTCCCATGAAACCAGTCAATACGATGTTCTTCATCCCGCATCACCTTCATGGGCGTCGTTCGCCGAAAAATGGGAGTTCCGCAGTTGCATACTAGAATTTCCCCAGATATGAAAGGTACGATCTGAGATTTGTGGCCACTTCCCTCCTGCTGTCGCCGCCGAACTTATCAAGAAACGCATCGCAGGCAACCAGTGCTGCCATTGCCTCTCCGACAACAGAGGCAGCAGGGACAGCACAGACATCGGAGCGTTCGTATGCGGCCCTGAACGTCTCTTTTGTTCTGATGTCCACGGACATAAGCGGCCTCCTGAGGGTCGGGATGGGCTTCATTGCGGCCCGTAAAACAATGGGCATTCCATTTGAAATGCCGCCTTCGATGCCGCCGGCTTTATTGGTCTTTCTATAGAAACCGCCCGCGGTTGTGTACTTCTGCGTTCGGACATCTGACTTCCGGCCATAAAATATCTCGTCCATGACCTCCGAGCCAAAACTCGCCGCCATACCGAAGCCGGAGCCAATCTCGACACCCTTTATCGCCTGAATGCTCATAAGGGCCTGGGCAAGCCTGCCGTCGAGCTTCATGTCCCACTGCACATGACTTCCGAGTCCTGCCGGAAGACCTGCGATAAAGACCTCGAAGACGCCGCCGAGGGAGTTGCCGTCCTTTATCGCCTTGTCGATCACCCTCACTGCCCTCCGCGACTGCCCATCATCGGGGATTCTCACATTCGACTTCTCGGCCTTCTCATGCGCCTTCTTCAAATCCGCCACTGATGCGGCATTGACTGCCGAAAATGTCTTCCCCGGTCCGATCTGCAGGACATAGCTGCCGAGGAATATGCCGAACTCGGACAACACCTTCTTCGCGATGGCACCGAGGGCGACCCTCATCGCGGTCTCTCTCGCGCTCGAACGTTCGAGGATGTTGCGTATGTCCCTCTGATCGTATTTCAGGACTCCTGCAAGATCGGCATGCCCCGGCCTCGGGCGGGTGACAGGCTTTATTGAATTGGCATGCACTGCCTCGGGAGACATACCCTCTTTCCAGTTTTCCCAGTCCCTGTTTTGTATGAACAGAGCGATCGGAGCGCCCGTGGTCTTGCCCCATCTCACACCAGAGATGATCTCGGCGTGGTCGGACTCGATCTTCATCCTGCCGCCGCGGCCGTAGCCCCCCTGGCGGCGCCTGAGATCTCTGTCGATGTCCTCAGAGGAAACAGGAAACCCCGAAGGCACCCCTTCGATGATGCCCGTCAGCCCCCTGCCGTGGGATTCGCCTGAAGTAAGGAATCTCAATCTCATGGTTATTCTCTCATCATGGGAATTATGAATATCATGGCACGGGGTATTATAGCACTTCGGACGAAAAGTTCGAAAATGCGGCTCTTTTCCGCAGTTGTCCGTACAACAACAAAAAGGCGGCCTTTCCGCCGCCTTTTCATTTTCGGACCTGATATCTTTTCTATTTTGCCTGACTAAGAATCGTAGGTGTTATGAATATAAGCAATTCCGTCACTTTCGGTCCGACTATACTCCTGTCTCTGAATAACCAGCCTAATCCTGGAATCCTGCCCAAAAGAGGGACCTGTGTGTCCGCCATCGATTCAGTAGTCTGATAGATACCTCCAAGAACTAGGGTTTCACCATTCTTCACCAGTGCCTGTGTCGTCAGGCTCTGAGTGTCAACAACGGCACTCGCGCCGGCAGTGCCCTGCTCAAGAGAGTTGTTTGTCGTGACAACCTTTAACTGGACATAACCGTCCGGGGCGATCTTTGGGGTAACCGTAAGGCTTAAAGTCGCCTGCTGCGGCTGGCTTGACGTTCCGGCCTGGCTGACGGTGGGAATAAAGAACGTAGTTCCCTGCTGGATCGTGGCAGCTTCATTGTCCATCGTCAGGACTTTAGGATTTGAAAGTGTTTTTGCCTTGTTAATTGTTTCAAGAGCAGAAATAGTCAGGCTAACGTTAAGACTGTTTGCGTGGCCGATAGTAAGATTTAACGCACCGCCTGGATTTGTGGTTGTCGGTCCAGCAGGAAGTACGGGGGTGTTCACTCCGAAGTTGCCGCCCAGGGTGTGGTTATTCCAGAATTCGGTAGAAGCCCGCCCGCCCCAGCTGACCCCGAGGTTTTCAGTGTAATCGGTGCTCACCTGCACGAGTTTGGCCTCAATCATGACCTGCGGCTTTGAGACATCCATGATCGCAACCAGATCCTTTACCCTGGCAATGCTCTCGGGAGTGTCCTTGATAATAAGCGTATTCATCCTGGCATCTACCGTTATGCTCCCCCTGGGGCTGAGCAACTTCCCCTGCGTAATGGCGGTGCTGATAGCCCCGGCAGTAGCGTAGTTGATCCTTATTATTTCCTGTGTCAATGGCTCCGCCTTTTCGGCAGCCTCCTTTTCGCTTGCCCTGTCTTCAAATATCTTCGCAAATACCTTTGAAGGGGCTATCCAGAGGATATTGCCCTCAATGGATTTACTGAGATTGAATGTGTTCAGAATAATGTCAAGCGCCTGGTCCCAGGGCACATTCATGAGTTTAATCGTGATCTTGCCCCTCACCGAAGGATCAAGAACAAGGTTATAGCCATTCACATCGGCAAGGAGCCTGAATATGGGTCCTATTTCGGCGTCCTGGAAATCAAGTGAAATCTTTTTCCCTGCATACCTGCCTGCAATCTTGTCGGTCTCGGAGACCGTTATCACCCCTTTCGCCTCAGGCTCAGGCTCTTTTTGAGGGGCATTCGCCGCAATCTCCTGCTTTGGGGCCTCTTCTGCAACCCTTTCTGGGGCAGTCGCCCCGGAGGAGGTCGCTGCAGGAGCCGCAGGATGCGCCGGCATGGGAGCGGCGCTCTCAAATGCGATCACTATGGACGTACCTGCTGTTGTGACGTCGTAGTGCGCCTTTTTCCAAAGGTCAAGCACGATACGTATGCCTTTTTTCTGTTTGCCCGTTCTGATGCCCTTCAGAGGCCTGATGACATTCTCGGGGACCGACGCATGCAGTGATACAGACGGAATATCGATCACGATCCTTCCGTCAAGAGGAAAGACATTCGGCGTCATGGAGCCGTTTCCGGAGATCACCACCTTCACGGTCCCGTCGGTCTTTTCGAGTTCTATAGCGGTGATCTCTGATGCCTTCCGCACCGGAGCAGGAACCTCAGCCTTCGGCTTCACTTCCGGTCCCGCAGGGTCAGGGTCATTTTTTGCCTCCTTCTTCTCCGGGTCGGCCGCCTGAGAAGAGACATCAGTCTTTTCGACAACGGGGTCGGAGGATGCGGCAGGGGCAATGGCGACCGATTCTTCGGCAGCGCTGTCCTTCGTCTTTTTCTCGCTGGAGGCCGGTTGCTGATCGTTTTTCATCAAGAGGGTCAGGGTATTGTTCCTGTACTCGGGGACAGCAGTAGAAGGGACCGGGAGCGTGAGTTCGAGTCTGACGGAGGGATGCTGTGAGTCAACCTGCCGTGGGGTTATCTCTG
>JAWOKY010000100.1:0-3199 GCA_033853975.1 Thermodesulfovibrionales bacterium | reverse complement strand
CTGAGGACCGTGGCGCTGTAGACGATATGCTGGCGGCCCACATCGACAGGGGCGTACCCTATGACGTCGAGTACAGGGTAGTCAGGAAGGATGGCTCTTTCATCTGGTGGCATGATACGGGAAGTGCACAGCGGGATGAAAATGGCAAGGCATACAAGATGTCAGGCGCCTGCACGGACATCACCGAACGCAAGCGGGCAGAAGAAACGCTGCGCATAAAAGAACAGCAACTCATTGAAGCGCAGCGCGTAGGACAAATCGGCAGTTGGGATTGGGATGCAAGAACCGACACCATTATCTGGTCCAATCAATATTATTGTATCTATGGCATTGATCCGAAGCTGCCCACCCCAAACTACCTGGAGCATCTGAAGCTTTACACTCCGGAGAGTAGTGAGCGGCTTGATGCCGCAGTAAAAAGAGGCATGCAGGCCGGAGAGCCCTACGAGCTTGATCTGGAGCTTGCCGATCCAGCTTGCCCGACAAGGTGGATCAGCGCGCGCGGCGAAGTCAAAAGGGACGCAAGCGGGCGAATCATCGGGTTGCGCGGCACCGCCCAGAACATCACCGAACGCAAGCGGTCAGAAGAGGTTCTGCGGGCGTCCGAAGAACAATATCGCACGACTATTGATTCGATGAGTGATGCGATCAATCTTGTTGACAAAGACCTTCAGGTCATTATGCTCAATGAGACTTTCAGAAAATGGTGCAGGAAACTGGGTTTGAAAATGACCGGAACCGGGCAATATATCTTTGATCTGTTTCCTTTCCTGAAAGAGAGAGTTCGCGATGAATATCGCGAGGTATTCGACACAGGCAGAATGTTGAAAACCGAAGAGGTGAACGAGGTCGGCGGCAGGGTGATTATTACCGAATCGAGAAAGATACCGATTGCTGAAAAAGGAGAAGTAGTCCGCGTTGTGACCGTCGTCCGGGACATCACTGAACGCAAACGGGCAGAAGAAGAGCTCAAGAAGGTCAAGAACTCTCTTTCGAACATCTTCAACTCCATGCCGTCCCTCCTTGCCAGCATGAACCTCGACGGCACGATCACCCAGTGGAACCAGGAAGCGGAAAAGGCAACGGGCATACACGCACGCGAGGCGGTCGGACAGCCGATCGCCGCTCTGCTCCCCGATTTTTCCCGGTGGATAGAAGCCCTCCGTTCAGAAATAGAGCAGCGCCGTCCTGCGTTCATGGAGAAGCTCGTCATTGAGAAGGAAGGGGAGAGACGTTTCTATGACCTGATGATGTATCCCCTTGTTGCAAACTGTGTGGAGGGCGCTGTGGTCAGGATCGAAGATGTCACGGAGCGGACACGCATCCAGGAACTCATGATCCAGACCGAGAAGATGATGTCGGTGGGAGGTCTTGCGGCGGGCATGGCCCACGAGATCAACAATCCGCTGGGGATCATCACGCAGGCGGTCCAGAACATTGAACGTCGTCTTTCCGGAGAGCTTCCGGCGAACAGGCAGGCGGCAGAGGAGCTGGGGATCAGGCTCGATCTCCTCGGGAGCTATCTTGAAAAGCGCGAAATAGGGAAGTTCATCGGAAGCATTCGCGAGGCATCGGCACGCGCGGGCGAGATTGTCTTCAACATGCTCCAGTTCAGCCGGCGGAGTGCCGGTGGAGTGCGACCCGCTTCCCTTGAGGTGCTCATCGACCGGGCGGTGGCCCTTGCGGCAAGCGACTACGACCTGAAAAAAAAATATGATTTCAGGGACATCGAGGTCACACGCCAGTACGGGGCCGGCATACCTGAGGTGCCGGTTATTGCGGTAGAGATAGAACAGGTAATGTTGAACCTTCTGAAAAACGCTGCGCAGGCCATGGCCGCCAATCCTCCCGGGAAGAGGCCGATGATCACGCTCCGCACCCGGCTCGAGGGAAGAAAGTACGCGGTGATGGAGGTGCAGGACAATGGCCCCGGGATGGACGAAAAAGTGAAGCGCCGGGTGTTTGAACCGTTCTTTACGACGAAAGAGCCGGGAGTGGGCACGGGCCTCGGGCTGTCTGTTTCGTACATGATCATCACGGTCAACCATAAGGGCCTCATGTCGGTGGAATCTTCACCGGGCAAAGGAGCCTGCTTTACTATACGGTTGCCTCTGGAACGGGAAGGATGATATGAAAGAATACGGTACGGTAGCTTCAGGATTTTCTCTGTTCTCCGGCAATGCCGGCTTAAAAAAAAGCATCTTTTCGGTATTGTTTTTCATTACGGCAATGATCTTCTGTTGTACACTGCCCGGGGCAGTAGCTGCGGAGGATGTCCTGAAGATAGGCGGCACGGGCAGTGCCCTGGGAACTGTGAAGCTGCTCGCTGAGGCCTATGAGAAATCTCACCCCGGTATCAGGGTTCAAATATTTCCAAGTCTTAGCAGTACGGGCGGTATCAAGGCTGTCCTTGAAGGCGCCGTAGACATCGGGTTGAGCGGCAGGCTGTTGACGGCGGAAGAGCGCGGAAAGGGCGCAATCCAGAGAGAATATGCCAAAACACCCTTTGGGTTTGTAACACATGGAAAGAACAGTGTCTCTGGCTTGAGCACTAAAGAGCTCGTAGAAATCTATGAGGGCAAGAGACAAATATGGTCTGACGGTACCCGGATTCGTCTGGTGCTCCGTCCGAGGACTGATAGTGACACCGACATTATCAAACGCATCTCACCCGAGATGGACCAAGCTGTTGAAGCTGCCTTATCCCGCCAGGGGATGCTAATGGGGGTTACGAATCAGGAAAGCAATGACCTTGTGGAAAAAACTCCTGCTTCCTTGGGAACGTCCACGCTTGCAGAGATTCTCTCTGAGAAACGCTCCCTGAAAATGCTCTCCTTTAACGGGGTTCAGCCGAGTGTCAAGGCTCTTGCTGATGGAACCTATCCATTGGTCAAACACTTATATGTGATTACTACCTCCAGGACATCCGCCTCGGCAAAACAATTTATCTCATTTGTGGATTCACCGGCAGGACGCAAAATTCTTTCAAAAAACGGGAATCTGGTGTCTGAAGACGGATCCAGGCACTAAGAAATGAAGCCTGCGAGTACTATAACGAGGATCACTTCATGGTACGCCTGGGCCGGTCTTGCCGTGATCGTGATTGTTGGGCCGTTTGGTTATTTTTCCATTTTTTATCAATTTATTGCCGGCAGCCTGGAGACCGAAGCAGAAATTGATGCCGGAGTTGTTTCGCAGT
>JAWOKY010000099.1:0-27067 GCA_033853975.1 Thermodesulfovibrionales bacterium | reverse complement strand
GAAGAGACCCCTGAGGGCCCGCCTCTTTCGATAAGGGTGTCGGATGACGAAATAGCGCTCCAGATGACAAGGGGAGGTTTTTCCGGGATTGAGCTTCACAGGGTACTTGAATTCCATTGCTTTGTCACCGGCGTGAAAGCGGGCGGATGAAGGACCTTCTTCAGATCATTGTCCGGGGGAATCCGGATGTGTGAGTTCTGTACGAAACACGGCGACGGAAAGATATGGTACAGGAACGCCGGGAATTACTCCCGCGACCTTCTCTCTGACATAAGGCGCAGGGCCTTCATCAGGGATTTCCTTTCTACGACGATAAGAGACGGCTTCGACACGCTCGGCAGACTCGAGGCCCTTTACATGAAGAAGGGCCGTATTCCGGGCACGATTGTGTCGAGGATGGAGGGGAGGGCCAGGGAGGAGCATTTCGGCCAGGTCCTGCCGATCGAAGAGATAAGAGAACTTGTCCTTAAGGCCGAAACGGTCGTCCGCATGCCCTGCGCCTGCCGCTGGACAGCGAAGAAAGAAGAAGTGAGGTGTTGCTACGGCGTGAGCTACGGACCTCAGGCCTGGTACAAAGAAATCGACATGAGTTATTTCGGCAAACCTGCCGGCGAAGGCCTCGAATTGGTAGGGCCCGAGGAGGCGGTCAGGCAGATGGAAGAGATGGAGGAACACAGAGCGGTCCACACGATATGGACGATGATGACGCCCTTTATCGGAGCTGTCTGCAACTGCACAGCCCATGACTGCATCGCGATGAGGACTCTATCAGGAATCCACGTCGAGACGATGGCAAGGGCTGAGTTCGTCGCGGAGGTGGATGAAACCCTCTGCGAAGGCTGCGGGCTCTGCGATGAGCTATGCCAGTTCGGTGCGGTCGATTCCGTCCGCGATGGAGGCAAAGTCGCCGCCAAGATAGACAGGCAGAAATGCTTTGGCTGCGGGTTATGCAGAAATGCATGCATTCCCGGGGCTATCGGGCTGGTAAGAAGGTGACAGCTTCTGTATTACAAAGGGGAGCCCTGTGGCTCCCCTTTGTAATCGAATCAGCATCCTGACAAAGATGTGGTCCTACCACTTCCCCGGCACAGGGACAGCACCCGTAAGTCCGATCCCGAAGACGCCGAACTGATCAGCGGGCTCCCCCTCCCACTGCCAGCTGCGGTTCTTGTCGAGATACCAGTATCCCTGCTGATAGATCCCTATCTCTGTGATGCCGTCAGCGTTCCAGTCCCCTGTCACAGGCACTGCATTCGCGAGTCCGATCCCGAAGACGCCAAGCTGATCACCACCGGCGTTTCCGTCCCACTGGCCGTTTCCATTTACATCCAGATACCAGTATCCGTTTTGATAGATGCCTATCTTTGTGATGCCGTCTCCGTTCCAGTCGCCCACAACAGGCACAGCACCGGCCAGACCGACACCGAAGGATGCTATTTTGTCGGCAGGCTCTCCGTCCCATTGTCCGTTTCCGTTTACATCGAGATACCAGGTTCCGTCACTGTATATGCCTATCTTTGTGGTGCCGTCTCCGTTCCAGTCACCGACCACGGGGATGGCATCAGGCAGTCCTGCGCCGAAGGAGAACATCCTGTCGGTGTTCGTTCCGTCCCACTGCCAGTTCCTGTTCATATCGAGGTACCATGTTCCGTTTATGTATACCCCTATCTTGGTCGTTCCGTCTCCGCTCCAGTCGCCGACAATAGGGATGGCGCCGGTGAGCCCGATGCCGAAGATGCCGAGCGTGTCCGGGGGGTTGCCTTCCCACGCCCATGACATGTTCGAGTCGAGATACCAGTACCCATTGTTGAAGACGCCTATCTTTTCGGGTGTAGCCGAAGTCGCAAATGCCTTCAGACAGACGTTGCCCTTTGGGAGGTATAACGTCAGATCAGACCATGAAGAACCGTTTGAGCTGATAAAACTCTGGCCGGCAGAAGACGTTGCTGCGCTGCTGTACCCGGCTATTGGCTGCTCGGTGGGAACTGGATTGTTGTACCCTGGAGTGTTCAGCTTTACGACGACCGAAAAACGCTGGCCGGTGGTAAGGGCGACGGGCGAGGAGAGTGTTACCGTATGATAGCCGGCATAAGGAATCGTGCCCGTCTGGCTGCCCGCCAGTGTGCCGCTAGTGGGGGCACCCGCGCTTACGCCTTTATAGATATAGATTTCGTAAGGGGCGTTCAGTCCGCTGACGTAAAAACTGACGGCCTTCAACTGGCCGTCATTCGTGGCAGTAAAGATATTCGAAAACCATGCGGTGTCGGTGCCATATCCTATGTTGCCAAGCCATCCAAGCGGATCGTATTGGTACACGGTATTATATATCGTGGCCGGGTCCGCTCCCTCAAAGGCATAATTGTCATTTGCTATGATCGCATCATAGTAGGAGATATAGAAATAACCGCTTTGTCCCCAGCCCGTTCCCCAGCTGTTCTTTATTAACCACGCACCGTTTCCCGGGGCTGCTGGTGAGAACTTGTTTTTGTCGAAGTTGTCGTCCCATCCGACCAGTCCGACGCCGTGGTTAGGGCTGCATTCAACCTGTCCGGACCCGTTGCTGCATTCAGTTGCCCCGTTGTAAAAGTAAGCAAAGGAGGCGGCGTTGTAATGGGAATCGGCGTAATACATCTGGGTAAAAAGCGCGCCGTAGGTCATCAGCGCCTGCTTGATCGCCGTCTGGTCCCCGCCGGGGATATAAATGACGTCCTGGATATGTTTCACAGGAAACAGGCCCGAAGGCGAAACCGATGACAAGGGATTATACGGGTCGTCCGACTCTCTTATCGGCCCGCTCCATCTTCCGAGATACGCAATGGACATATTCGCATTGCCTCCGGCGCAGGCCCCAACATCGAATCCGTTAGTATCCTTCAGGTTGTTCTCTGAAAAATCCCATGTCTCTGCAGGCATAAGGGCTGATTCGAGGGAGTCATACGTGGCAAATGCCCAGCAGTCCCCGCAGGTAGACTGGTCTTTAACGGGGGTCAGCTTGCCGGTTGTGCGGAGGTCATAGGACGAAGGCAGCGCGATCTCCGGAACCGGACCGGATACACTCTGCCCTTTCAGGTGAGAGAGGTCTACCGGAGAAGGTATCAGGCCGAGGGCGTGGCCGGTCGAGGTCTGCATGCGAAGAGGGCCGCCCTGCCTTGCCTGCATGAAATTCAGGAAATCAGGATTCATCGGCGCCATTGAAGGCGCTTCTGCTGCCATAACCGATGCTACGGACAGCCAGACAAAAAGCAGGCCTATTGAAATAACAGAAACGGTCCTCGGCAATGCCCTTCCCCTGCGGCTTTTACTCATAATTCCCTCCTTTTTTGGCCGGATGTCTTCCGGGAATAGCAGTTTTCAAATCCACAGATACCTGCCGATAAGTGCGCTATTATATCACAAAGCCGGCCGGCGGGTTTCCGCCCTGCTGCCTTCCTCTGCCGCCCTCTATGTTTGACTAATTCCGGTTATGTCCGATATTGTATTTCAATATGATCCAGAGTATGACAGGATTCGGAAGCGCAGAGAACGAAGGCTGCAGGGTCGAGGTGAGGTCTATCAACCACCGCTTCCTTGATGTCTCCATGAGGGCACCCTCCTTTTTGTCTCAGCTTGAAATTCCCTTCAGGAATATCATGAAGGAATTGTTTTCGAGGGGAAAGTTCGATATTTCTGTCAGTATCTCTGCGAGAGAGGCCGCGGAAGTCACTGTCAACGTGGAGTTTGCCAGGAAGATGTACGCATCGTTCAAGGCGCTTCAGGATGAGCTTTCAGTAAGCGGCGAAATCGACATAAACTCATTGCTGGCGCTCCATGAGCTGTACATCGAGACCGGCCAGAAGTACGACCTCGGAAAGGTGACGGAAACATACCGGCAGGCGCTGGCCGATCTCCTGAAGATGAGGACGACTGAGGGCGGGGCACTCGCCGCCGAACTCCGGCAGATGATCTCCTCTGTGGCAGCGATGAACGGGACGATCAGGGCTTCCTGCGGACGGGTCCTGGAAGAGGTAAAGGGAAAATTCAGGGAGCGGCTTGAGACTCTTCTTGAAGGACGGGAGGTCGATGAAAGCCGCATTCTCCAGGAGGCGGCGATTACCGCCGCAAAGCTTGACATCGCTGAAGAACTCGCCCGCATCGGGAGCCACCTCGGACAGTTCGAGGCAATCCTCGGTGCAGGTGGTATAATAGGAAGAAAGCTCGATTTCATCCTCCAGGAGCTCAACCGCGAGGTGAATACAATAGCGTCGAAGTCGGCCGATTACGAGGTCTCCAGTATTACGGTGGAAATGAAGACCGTTATCGAAAAGATGAGGGAACAGGTCCAGAACATACAGTAGACAGCAGAGGGAAGAAAAAGTCGTCTTTAGTTTTCTTGCTTTTTCTCGTTCCCTGTTTGCTTTCTACCATACTCTTTCTACTTATCAAAAGGAGAGGTGACCATGAAGAAAGGTGATATCAGTCCGGTTCTCGTTAACATAGGCTTCGGAAATGTTGTTGCCTCGTCAAAGGTCGTGGCGATCGTCACTCCCGGCTCTGCGCCAATCAAGAGGATGCGAGAGGAGGCTAAAAGCGGGGGGAAGCTGGTCGATGCGACGCAGGGAAGACGGACGCGCTCCATTATCATCACTGACAGCAATCATATCATCCTCTCGGCTCTACAGGCGGAAACGATCACGCAGAGGTTTCTTGAAGGCAAGACGGGTCTCGATGAGGAAGAGAAAGAATAAGGGGAGCATCTTCATAATCTCCGCCCCTTCGGGCGCCGGAAAAACGACGCTCTGCAAGAGGATCCTCGGAAACGACGCCGCCATCAGGCCGTCTGTGTCGTTTACCACGCGTGCCCCGCGGAAAGGGGAAATCAACGACGAAGATTACACCTTCGTCAGCGAAAAGCAATTCAGGGGCATGGCCGAGGCGGGAGAGTTCGTCGAATGGGCCGAGGTCCACGGCAACCTCTACGGGACCGCGAGGCTGCGGCTCGAAGAGCTCGTCGAGGCAGGCTTCGACGTCCTCCTGGACATAGATGTTCAGGGCGCGCGCCAGATTCGGAAGTCCTTTGAGGGCGGGGTGTTCGTTTTCGTGCTTCCCCCTTCCATGGAGGTGCTCCGGAATCGGCTGGAAGATCGCGGCAGCAATACCAGAGAAGATATGGAAATGCGGCTGGGCCGCGCTGTCGATGAAATCAGAGACTATTCGAGCTATGATTATGTTATAGTTAACGATAAACTGGAGGAATCGGTCGGAGGGCTCGAGGCGATCATATCTGCTGAAAGACTCAGGACCGGGAAGATGGATACCGACTGGATACGGGAAAATTTTTCTGTTTAGGAGGAAGCACAATGGATATAATTTCTCTTCCTGTCGAATATGACAGGACAAAGATCGATGGTAAATACAGGCTCGTTGCTATAGCCTCGCAGAGGGCCAAGGAACTTTCGATGGGCTCGAAGGCGAAGATCCAGACGAGGTCCAGGAAGGTCACGTCCGTTGCGATCGAAGAGGCGGTCGATAATGTCCTTGATTTCCTCACTGGAGAAGAGGCGCTGGTGGCCAGAGAAGAGGCAAGCAAGTTCGATTACCGCAAACTTCTTGAAGACAGCAGAAAGGCGGGCGCCGGTGAAGACCTCAGCGAACTCGAGAAAGATCTGAAGGTCTACCTCCACGAGAAAGAGACGCTCGACAAGAAGGCCTTCGAAGAACTCTTCACCGAAAAGAGGGAAGAGGAATCTGAAGATTCTGAAGAATAAGTCGCTGCTTCTCGGGGTCACCGGCGGGGTGGCCGCCTATAAGGCGGTGGACCTCGTGCGAAGACTGAAAGACGAAGGGGCTTCGGTCACCGTTATCATGACCGAGGCCTCTACGCATTTTATCACCCCCCTTTCCCTCGAAGTTGCATCTCAAAACAAGGTATACACCTCCGTATTTCAGGAGCCGATGGCCCACATAGCACTGCCTGCCCGCGCTGACCTGATGCTCATCGCTCCGGCCACTGCCAACATGATATCGAAACTGGCACATGGCATTGGGGACGATATGCTCAGCACCTGCCTTCTTTCATACAGTGGCAAGGTGATCATTGCTCCTGCGATGAACTGGAGGATGTATGAAAACAGGACTATTCAGGAGAACCTGGCAAGACTTACATCGTCCGGCGTGATTCAGGTCGGTCCCGAAAGAGGAAGTCTGGCGTGCGGAGAGGAGGGGATCGGGAGGATGGCGGATATCACGGAGATTGTGGATGCTGCGCGGCAGGCACTTTCAGTGAAGGACCTCGCGGGGGAAAAGATCGTCGTGACCGCGGGACCCACAAGGGAATATCTCGATCCGGTACGGTTTATCTCGAACAGGTCCTCGGGGAAGATGGGATATGCCGTCGCACGGGCTGCGCGGGACAGGGGGGCGGAAGTGGCGCTCATCAGCGGCCCGACATCCCTCAGGATGCCCTCGGGCGTTGGATTCGTCGGCGTCGAGACCTCTGGCGAGATGGCTGCCGCGGTAAAGAAGGCAGCGAGAGAGAAAGCCACTGTGCTGATTATGGCCGCGGCGGTCGCGGATTTCGCCCCTGTCAGGCGGTCTGAGGCCAAGATCGAAAAGGGAAAGCTCGATTCTCTGGACCTTAGACGCACCGAAGACATCATCTCGTCCTTTTCAGGGAAAAAGGAGAGGCCTTTTATCGTGGGATTTGCCGCAGAAACCGGGCCCGACATTTCCCGGGCCGAGGAAAAGATGAAGAGGAAACGGATGGACATGATTGTGTTCAACGATGTCACTGAACCGGGGGCGGGCTTTGACTCAGACACCAACAGGGTGGTGGTCATCGACAGCAAAGGCAGGGCCCGTCTGGACATGATGAGCAAGGATGCCGTTGCTCATGCAATTTTGGACAGGATACATGAAATCAAGGCTTGACTTTATGGCGTCAATCTGATAAAAAAATGGCAGGATTATGTCGCTCAAGGATATAGAAAAACTCAGGGAGAAAGTCGAGAAAGATCCCAATTCCAAGCTTTTTGTTCCCCTTGCGGAGGAGTACAGGAAGGAGGGCATGCTCGATGAGGCAATCGGCGTTCTTCTGAAAGGCGTCGAAAACCAGCCCGGCTATATGAGCGCAAGGGTATCCCTGGGGAAGATTTATCTTGAAAAGGGAATGCCCCTGGAGGCGCGGGCAGAGTTTGAAAATGTGGTGCACGCTATCCCGGACAATCTTTACGCCCAGAAGAAGCTCGCCGAGATCTATCGTGATACCGGCGAGAGGGAACTGGCCATAAAATCCTTCAGGACGGTCCTGAAACTCAATGCGATGGACGAAGAGGCACTGATCAGCCTGAGAGGTCTCGAAGACAACGAAGATGATCAGTCGGAACTTTCCGTAGCGGTGGCAGACCAGGATAGGACGGAAACGGTCCTGTCTGAAGCTGAGTCTTACTTTGAAGAAGAGTCAGAAGAAGCGCCTTCCGATTTCATGCCTGCGGAGGAACAGGGAGCTGCCGCTATGGATGCGGATGACGCCCTCGAGGCGTTCAAGGACTCTCTGTTTGGCATGACGCAGGCGTCAGAGGAGCCAGTGGAAACCGAAATCGAAGCGGATATCGGCGACACGTTTGAAGTCGTCAGCGCGGAGGAGCAAGAGGCGGTCGCCGAGGTCTCCTTCGGAGAAATCGACGCGGCCTTCAGCGAAGAGGTCCTGACCATGCAGTTTGCGGATGAAGGGCCATCGGAAGCGCTTCCAGAAGAGTTGACCATGGAAGCGGAAGAGATTTCCGCTGTTGAAGAAGAAGTCCCGGCCGGGGTCCCGCCTTTTCTTGCAGAGGCGCATACCCAGCACAAGGGCCCGACGATAGAGGAGGCCGACAGGCGCATCTCTGAAGGCAACTATGCCGGGGCGGCAAATATATACCGCAATATTCTCACCTTGCACCCTGGTGACACGCGAACGCTGCAGCGCCTGGAAGAACTCAAGGTCCTTCTGAGGCTCTTGGGCAAGGACAAAGAGGTATTGATAGAAAGACTGGACGCTTTCCTTAAAGGCATAGAAAAGAGACAGCATGAATTTCTCGGACGCCCTTAAGGAGACCGTCGAAAGAGTCGATGGCGCGGTCTCGGCGATGATAATTGCCTCCGACGGGATACCCGTGCAGGAATACACCGCCGAGAAGCTTATCGACCTTACGGGACTTGGCGCTGAGGCGTCGGCGATGATCAGGGACATCAGTCTGGCTGCCGAGAATCTCGGTCTCGGTGAAGCAAGGGAATTTTCGATAATCTCCGACACCTGCGGCATTATCATGAGAAAGATCAACGAGGAGTATTACCTGGCCCTTGTGATCAAACCGGACGGAAATTTCGGAAAGGGCCGATTCATCCTGAAGACGGCGGTGCCCAAGATAGAGGGAGAATTCTAAAGGGGCGCTGCCCTGCCGCCTCATGCGGCTGAACGTCTGAATTTCTGACATGAACATTCTTGTTATACACGGACCGAATCTGAACCTGCTCGGCAGGAGAGAAACAGGCATTTACGGCGCAGTTGGCCTTGATGACCTGAACCGCCGGATAGCTGCGCTTGCGGCCGAACTTGACCTCGGCGTGGAGATAGTGCAGTCCAACAGCGAGGGAGCTATCGTCGATGCCATCCAGGGAAAGACATACGACCTGCTGATCATAAACCCTGCTGCCTATACCCATACAAGCGTTGCGATAAGAGATGCCATAGCGGCTGTGGCCAGACCGGCCATAGAGGTGCATATCTCCAATATCTACAAGCGGGAAGAATTCAGGCACAAATCCTACATCTCCGGGGTGGCCGAGGGACAGATCTGTGGTCTCGGCGTCGAGGGCTATCTGCTGGCCGTCAGGGCGGCAGCCACCATCCTCGGAAGATGAACCGCCTGCAGACGATAAGAGATGCCCTAGATGGCAGGGGCATCGACGGTTTTCTTGTTACTGACCTGAAAAATATCCGGTACCTTTCGGGATTCAGCGGTTCCTCGGCCTGTCTCCTCATAACGAAAAAGGAAAACCTGTTTTTCACCGACTTCAGATATCAGGAACAGTCGAAGAAAGAGACCAGAGGGTTTGAAATACTCATCGAAAAGGAGGAGCGGCCGAAACTGATCGTAGCCAGGGCAAAATCTGCCGGTCTGAGGGCCCTTGGATTCGAGGCGACCGTCAGCTATGCCTTTTACCGCTCCCTCCTGAAAAAGGGATTCAAGGTAAAGGCGGTGACCGATTTTGTAGAGGATTTGCGCAGGGTAAAGGACCAGGCGGAACTGAAGCTGATAAGCCTGTCTGCGGCGCGGGCAGAAAAGGCCTTTGTTGATGTCAGACCCCACATAAGAAGAGGCGTCACCGAAAGGCAGGTCGCTTTGAGGCTCGAAGAGGAACTGAAAAAAAATGGGTGCGGCCCCCTTCCATTTGATATAATAGTTGCCTCAGGACCGCGTTCCTCGATGCCCCACGCGCAGCCGACCGACAACAAGATAAGGTCTGGAGACCTCGTGGTGGTAGACTGGGGCGGCGAGGCAGGCGGGTATTTTTCCGACATGACCAGGACGCTTCTGATGGACGGCCCGAATCTGTCCAGGAAGATCGAGATTTACGAGAAGGTCCTCGAGGCCAACATGAGGGCTATCTCTGCAGTCAGAGAGGGCGTCCATGCCCGCGCAGTCGACAAGGCCGCAAGGGATCTGATACAGAGCGCCGGGTACGGTGAATATTTCGGTCATGGAACAGGTCATGGCGTCGGACTTGAAGTCCATGAGCGGCCGCGGATATCGAGGCTCGGAAAGGAAACGGTGAGGTCCGGCATGGTCTTTACCATAGAGCCCGGGATCTATCTGCCCGGTGTTGGCGGCGTCAGAATAGAGGACATGGTGGTTGCAACCAGGAACGGCTGCAGGGTGCTGACCACTCTCCCGAAAGGGATCGATATACTACATTAGTTTTCAGGAGGAACGGAACGTGGGAGTTATTTCAACAACCGATTTCAGAAAAGGTTTGAAGGTCGAATATAAGGGCGATCCCTATGAGATTGTGGATTTTCAGCATGTCAAGATGGGCCGGGGAGGCGCGATCGTCAAGACGAAGATGAAGAACCTCAAGACAGGAGGCGTGATCGAGGAGACGATACGGTCGGGTGAGAAGTTCCCTACGCCGGAACTTGAAGAAAAGAAGATGCAGTACCTCTATACCCAGGACGGACTCTATTACTTCATGGACCAGGAGTCCTATGAACAGGTCCCTCTCAGTGCCGAACAGCTCGGGGAAGCAAAGCTCTTTCTGAAGGAAAACGCAGACGTCAAGATCCTCAATTACAAGGGTTCGCCGCTGAATGTCGAGCTTCCGACTTTCGTCGAGCTTGTGATCGTCAAGACGGACCCGGGCTTCAAGGGCGATACCGCCTCCGGAGGCGGAAAGCCTGCGACGCTTGAAACCGGTGCGGTCGTGAGGGTGCCCTTTCATATCAACGAAGGCGACACGATCAAGGTCGATACGAGGACCGGTGCCTATATAGAAAGGGTAAAATAATGGAACTTGAGGACCTGAAGGGGTTGATCGAACTTCTCAAGGAAACCGATATCACCGAGCTTCTCGTCGAAAAAGAGGGCACAAAGGTCAGGATAAAAAGGGAAAAGATGTTCCCTTCGATCGAAATGCCTGTCCAGAAGGTGCAGGCTGTCAGGGAGACTATCGTCGAGGAGACCCGGGAGGAAGAGACACAGAGACTCGTTACCGTCACCTCTCCCATCGTCGGCACCTTCTACCGTTCGCCTTCACCCGATGCCCCGCCCTTTGTCGATGCGGGCCAGAAGATCAAGAAAGGCCAGGTGCTGTGCATTATCGAGGCCATGAAGCTGATGAACGAAATAGAGAGTGAAGTCGACGGCATCATGGTGAAGGGCCTCGTCGAAAACGGACAGCCCGTAGAGTACGGCGAACCCCTCTTCCTCATCGAGCCCCTATGAAATTATTCAGGAAGATCCTTATAGCGAACCGCGGGGAGATCGCAGTCCGGGTGATAAGGGCCTGCAAGGAACTTGGCATCAGGACCGTTGCCGTATACTCCGACGTGGACAGGGAGTCCCTCCACACAAAGCTCGCCGACGAATCAGTCTGCATAGGGCCTGCAGGTTCAGCCCAGAGCTACAACAATATCCCCAGCATCCTGACTGCTGCCGAGATCACCGATTCCGAGGCGATCCATCCGGGATACGGTTTTCTCTCGGAAAACCCTCATTTCGCGGAGGCGTGCCACACCTCCGGCATAACCTTCATCGGCCCCGCTGCCGAGAGCATCAGGCTCGGAGGGGACAAGGCAAAGGCAAGGCAGATCATGAAGCGGCGCGGCGTGCCCGTCGTCCCTGGAAGCGACGGCCCTGTCGCATCCGAAGAGGCGGCTCTTAAGACGGCGAAAAAGATCGGACTGCCCGTTATCCTGAAGGCCTCGGCCGGCGGCGGCGGAAGGGGCATGCGGATCGTCAGGGAAGAGGCTGAACTCGAGAAGCTTTATTTCATGGCCCAGAGGGAGGCGCTTGCGGCCTTCGGCAACGGCGAGATATATGTCGAGAAGTTCATCCCCGAGATGCGGCACATAGAGGTGCAGATAATGGCCGATGCCAAGGGCAACGTGGTGCATCTTGGCGAGAGGGACTGCTCCATACAGCGCAGGCACCAGAAACTCATCGAGGAATCCCCGTCTCCGGCGGTCACCGAGAAATTCAGGAAGAAGATCGGGGAATACGCGGTCAAGGCTGCGAAGGCCTTCAAGTACAGAAACGCAGGGACGATCGAATTCATCGTCGACACGGAAAGCAACGTGTATTTCATGGAGATCAATACGAGGCTCCAGGTGGAGCACCCGGTCACCGAATATGTGAGCGGTGTGGACATAGTCAAGGAGCAGATAAAGATAGCAGCCGGCTTTCCCCTTGAATTCAAACAGCCCCAGATAAAACTCTCCGGGCACTCCATAGAATGCAGGATCAACGCCGAGGACCCCGAGAGGTTCATCCCCTCCCCCGGAAAGATCACCTTCCTGTCGCTGCCGGGAGGGCCCGGTGTTCGGGTCGATACCGCTGCCTATAACGGATGCGTAATCCCTTCCCATTACGATTCGCTTGTGGCAAAGCTTATCGTCTGCGGAAGAGACAGGGGCGAGGCGATAGCGAGACTCAGGCGCGCCCTCGACGAATTCATCATCGCGGGGATCAAGACGACCATCCCATTCCACAAGAAGGTGCTGAACGACCCCGATTTCATAAAGGGGACCTTTACGACAGGCTTCGTGGAAAGGATGAACGGCCAGGGCCGGCCCCAGGCCGGGGAAAAGGCGTGAGCCGGCGGAGGCGCCGCCTTCTCGTTTTTCATTTTTACCCGAAACAAAATTTACGCCATCTCTCCAGACTCTGCGTCTTAGAGGTACATTCTTTCCCTGTTCGAACGATGCCGGATCAGCGGCGGATTTACTGAAATGTACCTTGGCGGCCTATGTTTTATCACTGACAGAAAATACTGCGACCTGTCTGTCTGCGACATGACGCTGGCGGTCCTCGAGGCCGGGGTGAAACTCGTGCAGTACAGGGAAAAAGAGAAGACCCGCCGCGAAATCTATGAAGAGGCCCTCAGGCTCAGGCAGCTGACCCGCTCCTTCGGAGCTGCGCTTATCATCAACGACCACGCCGATATCGCGCTCGCCGCAGATGCAGACGGTGTGCACCTCGGGCAGGACGATCTGCCCCTGAAGGAGGCGCGCAAGATCATCGGCAGAAAGATCATAGGCATTTCGACCCATGACCTCGAACAGGCCCGCGAGGCAGAGGCCGGCGGCGCCGATTACATCGGCTTCGGGCCGATATTCCACACAACGACCAAAGACGCAGGAGTCCCGAAGGGTATTGACATAATAAAGCGGATAAAACAAAATGTCAGGGTTCCCGTTGTCGCCATCGGCGGCATACACGCGGCGGATGTCAGGGCTGTCTTGGAGGCCGGGGCGGACGCTGTGGCAGTTGCAACAGCGATCTGCAGGGGGGACATCCGCGAAAATGCGAGACAATTTCTGTCTGCCGTGAAGGAGGCGGACATTTCGGAAAAAAGGAGATGACGATGAGGAAGTTCGGTTTTGCATGTTTTCTGATCTGCATGGTCCTTGTTGCCTGCTGGGGCTGTACAAAGAAGAGTGACAGCATAGGGATAGGTATTGCGGGGCCGATGACGGGCGACCAGAGCAAGATGGGCAACGACTTCAAAAACGGCGTTACACTCGCTGTTGAGGAATGGAACGCAAAAGGAGGGGTCCTCGGCAAGAAGATCGAGATGATCGTCGGCGATGACCAGCATGACCCGAAACAGGCGGTCTCGGTTGCAAACAGGCTTGTGGATCAGGGAGTCACTGGTGTCATCGGCCACTTCAATTCGAGCTGTTCGATCCCCGCCTCTGACATTTACAACAGGGCGGGCGTTCCGATGATCTCCCCTGGCTCGACGAACCCCCAGCTTACCGAAAAGGGATACCCCGACGTTTTCCGGGTCTGCGGCAGGGACGACCAGCAGGGCAGGGTCGCGGCGGATTTTGTCATGGACCGGCTGAAGCTGAAGAAGGTGGCGGTCATCGACGACAAGACCACCTATGGCCAGGGGCTTGCCGATGAATTCAAGAGGGCCATTGCGGGCAGGGTCGAGGTCGTCTATGACGGGGGTATCGTCCAGGGCGACAAGGATTTCAAGAGCGTCCTGACCGCCATCCGCGAAAAGAACCCCGATCTCATCTTCTTCGGCGGCATATATCCTGAGATGGGTCTGCTCGTCAGACAGGCGAGGGAACTTGGAATTGCCGCGCCCTTCATGAGCGGCGACGGCTCGATAGACCCGAAGTTCGTTGAGATAGCCGGGGCACAGGATGCGGAGGGGACGTATCTGACCTTCAGTCCCGACCCAAACAATATCCCCACTGCTAAGGATTTCATCGCGAAATATCACTCCAGATTCGGAGAGCTCGGCCCATATTCGATCTACGCATATGATGCTGCCAATATCCTGCTTGGTGCGATAAAGGATGCAAACAGCACGGACGGCAAGGCCATAGACGCAAAACTGCATTCAATGGAATTCAGCGGCGCTGCGGAAAAGATCAGGTTCGACGCAAAAGGCGATATTACCGCCGCCCCCTACGTCGTATGGATAACAAAGGGCGGCAAGTTCGTCGAGTACTGGAAGCCGTAAAGCCCTGTAGCGGTGCTCTCTGCGAAAACTGCTTTTCATAGGCGATTCGCTTACGGAGTTTTTCGACTGGCAGGGACGTTTCCCTGAATTCGAGGTTGCAAACCTCGGGATAGCGGGTGAGACCGTAGAGGGACTCCTTGCGCGCATGGATTCGATCTGCGAATCCGTTACGGACCCGGACTATATCTTCCTGATGACCGGCATCAACAACATCGCGATGGCGGAATACGATATCACCGGCACGTACAGGGAGATCCTTCAAGGCATAATATCATGTTTCAGGCAGGCAAAGGTCGTTGTTCAGAGCGTGTTGCCCGTAAGCCTGCCATGGGTGGAAAAAGCGAGGATCAGGGAGATTAACCTCTTTCTCAGGGAACTGTCCAGTCAATTCGGTGCGTCATACCTGGATCTTCACTCACTATTTACCGGCCCCGATGGAGAGGCGATCTCAGAATACCTTCTCGAAGACGGCGTGCATCTGAGCACCAGGGGATATGAGAAGTGGTCTGAAGCGGTCGGGAAGTTTCTCGAAGAATCAGGGCCTGCCTGACCCCTGCACCCCAAGAGTTGGTAGATAACTAACATCTTTTGTTAGTATCTCGTTAAAGACCGCTGAAGGATCAAGTCGGCGCTGGATGTTCTATCGTTTTGCCTAAAAAACAGGCAGTGCAAAGGATAGACAGATGCGCCTTCGATCAATGATATGCAAAGGTCATGAGGATAAGAAAGACCAGTCCTTTTGCCACCTCCACCCATCCTGCGATGCGAAGTTTCACCTTGTAGAGGATGATGGAAAAAAACAGATTGTCTGCCAGAGGGAGAAGTGCAATAACAGGAAGTTTCAGGAAATAGTAGACATCGAATGCAAGGAGGATATATAGCATCATCACTGCGCGGTCGACTAACCTCTTCCTCAGCTGTACCCTGACCTTGAAGACGCCGGCTGTAAAGAACAAGGCGGCAGCGAGATAAAGCCTCAGGTCTATTTCCGATGTCACGGCGAACCTTGCGATGAGGGCGGACAACGCAAGAAGGAAAAAGCCCGTTACCTCGGTGGCCGCGGAGTGCTCTCCGGTAAAACGGTTCAACAGTATATAGGCCGCAGGCAGAGCGGCAAAGGGGAGTAAGATGGGGATCTCATTTCGGAAGATCAGAAGAAGGATCACGCCGGCGGCGACGACCTGGAGCAGAAAGAGAGCCCCATATTTCGCACCGCCGGGTCTGCGCATCCAGAGCGTCAGTGCCTGTTTGGAATTCATGGCAAAGGCGATGGCCAGGAGTGCGGCCAGTGCCCTGAGGCTGAAGGAGCGGCTCACCGTCAGTCCCGTAAGCCAGGAGATGAGCATCACGCCCCACGAGCCGTATTCCTTCAGCAGGAACTTTCTCAACCGCCCCCCGAGCCTCTTTTGCTAGGAGATCATTTCCTGTCGATTTCTGCGATGAGGCCCTTCGCGTCGCTTCCGCCCGTTATCATCCTTCCGTCGGGCATGATAAGAGTGGGGGTCGCGTTTACGCCGATCTTCTTGCCAAGGGCTATGTTTTCATCGACTGCAGAGGTCCTGCATGTTGCCTTGGGAAGGGGCTTGTGCTGATACGAGTCTTCGAGGAGCTGAAGTGACTTCTCGCAGACGATCGTCTTTGCCTTGGCGTAAGCGTCCTTGTGGATTGGCAGGGGGAACATCTTTATGAAAAAGGCGACGTCCTTTCTTTGGGCAACCACCTTCTTCATCTCCTCGTGAAGCTTTGCGCAGTAAGGGCATTCGGGGTCGGTGAAAACGATGACACGCTTCCGTGCGTTCCTGCTGCCCATGATGAGTGCGTCTTTCAGCGGTATCTTCGATACGTCCACCTTGTTGATTTCGGCAAACCTCTCCTGCGTGACATTCTTCATGTCCCGGACATCGATGAGGGAGCCGGAAAAGACGTACTTCTTCGTGAAGTCGAGATAGACGAGACCTTTTTTGCCGTTGGATTCGACGTCGACTTCCCACATCGACCTTACCGGAGCGGTCCTGATCTCGAGCACCTTGACGTTCGGGATTGCCGCCTTAAGCAGGTTCTCTGCCTCCGCCTTGTTCAGTGTGTGACATTTCGAGCAGTCCTGACCCTTTGCGCTGAAGCCGAAGGAATGCGACAGGGGGAACAATACCAGCAATGCTGCGAGAAAAAAGACAGACCTTTTCATCTCTTTACCTCCGATGGCTGCATGCGGGGCCGGGATACGGCCGCCGTTATTTTATGTTCAGAAAGGGCCGGACATCCTTCTGAAAATCCAGTCCGGTGAAATAGTTCCCTATGGCGGTCCTGTATTCGCCGATCGACTTCATCGCATGAGCTGCAAGCGTGAACCTCTGCTCCAGACCTATCATGCCATTGTTCGCAGTCAGCCCCGAGATGAAGCTGCCATACTGGGAAGGGGACGTCAGGACTGCGATGCTGTGCCAGTTCTTTGCCGACGCCATCGTCATCGCAGGGCCGCCTATATCGATATTCACCCGCGCTGTTTCAGACGTCGTTCCTTCCTTCGAAATGACGGAGGTAAAGGGGTAGAGGTTCCCGACGAAGACATCGAAATATACGCCCGGGGAGCCTCCCATCGATGCGAGGGTCTTGTAAAGGTATTCCTCATGCGCGGGATTTCCGCGCTCGGCAAGCAGGCCGGCGTGAATCTTGGGATGGAGGGTCTTCACAAGCCCGCCCTCCATTTCGGGTGCGCCGGTGAAGTCTTCCACGGACAGGTAATTCTTTGCGGCGTTGGCGCCAAGGATCTCGGAGATCTTTTTGCCCGTGCCGCCGGTCGAATAAAATTTTGCCAGGGGATTCACCACGATGATCCCGTTAATCAGTTCCTCAAGACCGCTCTTGTCGAAGACGCTGACAAGGATATTGCGGGGTTTTATCAGGTCTATCACCTGATAGACGTTTTCTCGAATACTCATTCCTCCCCCTTGTAATGCCTGATTTACAGAAGCTTATATTAATACAGCCGCAGGAATTTTATCCATACAGCAGCAGCCGCAGCCCGAAAATAATCGGAGGATGTACGGCAGAGATCGGACCTCGCCGCCGAAATCGACGGCTCGTGAAGGGAAGGTTTAGGTTCGGTCTCTCGGCCCTACGCCCTGCTGCAGGAACGGTTGGAAATCTTCTCCCATGTCTTTTCGTCTATCTCGTCGACATATTCGGCCAGCGTGTATCTTTTGCCGCAATCCATGCAGCGGAGGCTCACCGAGCGTCAACCGAAGAGCAGGAAGACCTCTCCCTTGCATTCTTTACATTTCAGTCCTGTTTCCATATGTCACCAATTCATGCTATTTTAGCCGATTTAATCCCGTTTTGGAAGATGCATCCTGTCTGCGAAACGGATCTGCTATAATCTGCATATCGGCATGGAACAGGCAATGACGCTTGCGGATACGATGTACCTCGTCACTTACAGGACTCAGACGGCGTGGCGCGCAGGCATCCTGCGTGGTGCGTTTCTTGCGGATGTCGCCGCGCTGACCGCCCCTCCATATGAGTCTGTACGCGACCTTCTCGCAGCGGGACCGTCTGAAATGGAAAAGGTGTTTAGGCTGGCGAAGACGGCTTTCGAAAGCGGCGGGCGGCTCATGGCAGCAGAGGACGTTGAAATCGGACCTCCTGTTCCCGACCCCGACAAGATCATCTGCCTCGGACTCAATTACGCCGAGCACGCGACGGAGTTAGAGATGGGGGTTGCACGCGTGCCGACGTTCTTCGCCAAGTTCCGCAATGCCCTTTGCGGCCCGGCAGGTCCGATAGTCATCCCCAGGGTGAGCAGACAGATCGACTATGAAGGGGAACTCGCTGTGGTCATCGGACGACGATGCAGGGACGTCTCCGACAGCGAGGCCCTCGGCTGTGTCGCGGGCTACACGATCATGAACGACGTAAGCGCCCGCGACCTTCAGATGCAGACGAGTCAGTGGACCGCGGGAAAGACCCTCGATACATTTGCCCCGATGGGCCCGGGAATAGTGCCCGCCTCCTGCATCCCCGATCCCCAGGGCCTTCAGATCGTGACGCGGGTGAACGGTACAACTCTTCAGCAGGGCAACACAAGGGACATGATCTTCCCGGTGGCCCGGACGATTGCCTTCCTTAGTTCGCTCATGACGCTGGAACCAGGCGACATAGTTTCAACGGGGACCCCTTCCGGTGTTGGATTCAGGCGCAAGCCCCCTGTATTCCTTAGGGACGGCGACATCGTCGAAGTCGAGATTGAACGAATCGGTTCGATCCGTAACCCTGTTGTCGGAGCGAAGTGAAATCCCCAATGCAAACGACAACTCTCTCTTTCGGCGCGATAGATTACGGCCCGGGCGGCAACAGCGAGAGGATTACCAGAAGTGTCAGGGATCGTTTCGCCTGTCATCCGGAACAATTTCTGGAGGCCAGAATACTTGCCCGTGAGGTGGCGGTGATCGTCGGTCGTCTCGATCCGATCATCGAGCGGCACACCTCTTTGGTATGTCCTCAGTGTACAACCGTATGCTGCGCAAACAGGCATTCCTATCACACCCATGAAGATGTCGTCTACCTCTTTGCGCTTGGGGAAAAAGTCCCTGCCCATGACCCAGGTATCGGCGGTTCGGACCCCTGCCAGTTTATGGGAGACCTGGGCTGCTCGATCGGACGTGTCCTGAGACCCCACCGGTGCAATTCCTATTTCTGCACGCCACTGCTTGAACATATGGAATGCGGAGACGCCAGGGAGTATCGAAAGGCAGTCCAGTTAATGAGGAAGCTGACGGACACGAGAATGGCGATGCTACAATCCTACGCCGAAACATCCTCAAGACTCTGTCGAGGTGCAGGCTATGATAAAATAGATTTTTAGTTCGCGTACAGTGTAATGTCAAAGAAAATTGACTGCATAAGAGGCAATAAGACATGTTTAGCATTATAAGGGCTCTGGGCTCATGGGTCCTGTCCGAACTGAGAGGACTCGGCAGAAGTTTCATTTTTCTTGCAGACGCGGTCAGAATGGTCTTCACGCCGCCATTCAAGTTCAGCGTAATGCTTCGTCAATTGCGCTTCTTCGGGAATAAATCTCTCTCCGTTATCTTCCTGACAGGGGCATTTACCGGCATGGTCCTCAGCCTCCAGGTCTATTACACGCTTCGGAAATTCGGTGCGGAGGCGATGCTCGGCCCTGCGGTCGCCCTGAGTATCATCAGGGAATTGGGCCCCGTGCTTTCAGCGCTGATGGTCACGGGCAGGGCGGGCTCTGCGCTGACCGCGCAGATCGGGATAATGAACATCACCGAACAGATAGATGCTCTGCGGTCGATGGCTCTCAACCCGATGCGCTACCTGATAGTCCCGAATATAGTCGCGGCTGTCATCGCATTTCCGCTTCTGACATCCATCTTCGACACCATCGGCATCTTCGGCGGGAGCGTAATAGCTTCGGAACTGTTCGGCATAAAGTCTGCGACATATTTCTCGCAGATGCAGGATTTCGTGGCGATGGAGGACATCAGGATAGGTCTCTATAAGGCCCTGAGCTTCGGTGTCATCGTCTCCTGGATTTGCTGCTACAAGGGGTATTACACTGGCTATGGCGCGGAGGGCGTGAGCAAGGCCACGACGGCCGCCGTCGTTATGTCGTCGGTGCTGATCCTCGTCTGGGACTATTTCCTCGGGTCGATCTACCACTGAGAAATACGGAGAATGATCGAGATCGTCAACATCAGGAAGTCCTTCGGCACCCAGACCGTTTTAAACGGGGTGAGCATGAAGATAGAGGACGGCGAACTCGCAGCGATCATAGGGGGAAGCGGAGGGGGCAAGAGCGTCTTTCTCAAACACCTCATCGGCATACTCAGACCCGATGAAGGCCAGATACTTGTCGATGGCGTCGATATTGCGAAGGCACATGGAAGTCAACTCGACAGGGTGCGCGAAAACTTCGGCGTTGTATTCCAGGAGGGCGCCCTTTTCGATTCGCTCTCCGTATTCGACAATGTCGCGTTCCCTCTCAGGGAAAAGACGAAGCTTCACAGGGATGAGGTGAAGAAGAGGGTGATCGGCGCACTTGAGGATGTAGGGTTGAAGGGGATGGAGATGAAGGTCCCGGCGGAGATAAGCGGGGGCATGAAACGGAGGGTCGCTCTTGCGCGGGCGCTCATCACGGAGCCGAAGATCGTGCTCTTCGACGAACCCACGACCGGCCTCGACCCGATCATATCGAATTCGATCCACAGGCTGATAATCGGCACCCACAAGAAATACGGCTTTACTGGCGTGATCATCAGCCACGAGATACCGGCGATCTTCGATGTTGCGGACAAGGTCGGCATGCTTTATAATGGATTACTGATCGAATACGGGACCCCGGAAGAGATCCGTGGGTCCGCCAATCCCTTTGTGAGACAGTTCATAACAGGTTCGCTGGAAGGACCTATCGAACTCCTGTGAGAAGAGGTGTGCTTGTAAGATGAAAAAAATAGATCTGGAAATGGCGGTAGGACTTTTCATTATTTTAGGCATCCTGGCGCTTGGGTATCTCTCGGTGAAGCTCGGCAGGCTCGAGGTGATCCATACCGGGGGCTATACGCTGTATGCCGATTTCAGCAACATCGGGGGCCTCAAGCCGGGAGCCTCCGTGGTGATCGCGGGAGTCGAAGTCGGCACGGTAAAAGACATGCGGCTTGGCCGGGACTATCAGGCTGTCGTCGCTTTCAATATGGACAAGGGCGTTCAGATACAGCAGGACGCCATCGCCTCGATAAAGACGAAAGGGCTCATCGGGGAACAGTTCGTCGAGATAACGCCCGGGGGCTCCGATCAGATTCTGTCGCCGGGAGGCAGGATCAGGGAGACCGAAGCCGCCATCGACATTCAGGGATTAATCGCCAAATACGTATTCGGAAAGGTATAAGGGGGACATCATGAAAAGGAAGATCGCTTTGATTCCGCTTGTTTTGCTGTTCTGTCTCGCCCTCTTTTCGGCGGTTCCGCCGAAGACATTCGCCGGGGAGCCGACAAACCAGGTGAAGGAGACCGTTGATGAGGTTATAAATATCCTGAACAACCAGGAACTCAAGAAACCGGAAAAAAGGAAGGAAAGGAGCTCCAAGATCCGCGAGGTCGTAAACAAGAGGTTCGACTTCGCCGAGATGGCCAAACGGTCTCTCGGAATTTACTGGAGGCAGAGGACTCCCGAAGAACAAAAGGAGTTCGTAACGCTCTTTTCCGATCTGCTCGAAGATACCTATATAAGGAAGATAGAGAGATACGAGCGCGAAAAGGTCACCTACGTTGGGGAGTCAAGCGAGGGTTCCTATGCGACGGTAAAGACGCTTATCATCACAGCAAAGGAAGTCGAGATACCGGTTAATTACAAGATATTCAAAAGCGGCCCGAAATGGGAAGTCTACGATATCATCGTCGAGGGCGTGAGCCTCGTAAACAATTACAGGACCCAGTTTTACCAGATCATCCGCTCCGGTTCGTATGACGATCTTGTGAAGAAGCTGAAGGCAAAGGTGATCAAGAGTCCGTAAGGTTCACTCTTTGATCCTGCTTCTTCTGTGCTCCTTGTAGGCGTCTCTGACCGATATATAAGGATCGAGCGCCGATGCCTTCAGGTCCTCGTATTCACCGATCCTGAGAGACGTATTGTTGAGCTGCTCGTAGGCCCGGATCGCGATCAGGTCTTGAATCGGCGTAACGTAATTGACCGGATAGAGAAAGCTGTCACCGGCCAGCCCCACAGAGTCCCTCAGACAGGACGGACCGATTAAGGGCCACACAATGTAGAAGCCCTCGCCCACGCCATAATGGCCGAAGGCCAGCCCGAGGTCCTGGTCGTGGATATCGTAGGGCTTCTTTACAATATCGAACATTCCCCCGAGGCCCCACGTGCTGTTAATCATGAAACTCCCCAGCTCGAATGCAGCAGTCCTGACCTTCAGCTGTAAGAGCGAACTGACAAAACGTATCGGCATCGCCAGATTGTGAAAGACGTTCCTCACCCTCACACGGCCCCATTCAGGGACTACGGCGCTGTATACCTTTGAGGCGGGTTTCATGACCCAGAAGTAGAACCGGTCGTTGAAGGTGAAGAAGGCGCGGTTTACAGGCTCGAGGGGGTCGGCTATCGGCTTTTCCTCGACTGCTTCCTCAGGCCCTTCAGCCTCGGGAGCAGAGGTCTCCTCTTCACCCATACTCGGGGCCGCCGGCTCTTTTACCGTTTCGTCAGCAGCCTTCTTGTCTGCGGGAGCAGCGGCAGAGTCTGCATTATCCTGTGCTACGGTTACGGCTTCTTTTCTTTCAACAGTCGGATCATCGGCTGCATGAGCAGCCAACGGAAGCGAAAGACAAGCTACAAGAAAGAAGATAATTATTGATCTGATCTTCACTTTGATCCCCTCCCCACATGCCTCAGAGGTCGACGGCAATGCGCGTGCCCCTTGCGGGACATTCCTTTTGGGTGCACATCGCTGCTCAATACTTCATCACCTCTTCCACAGCCTTCTGGATCCTGGCTGCAGTCGGCATGTAATAGTCTTCGAGCTTTGGAAGCGGCAGCACAGCGTCACACGCGGCAACTCTCACGATCGGTCCTCTCAGATAGAGCATCGCCTCCTCGGCGATCGAGGCTGCTATCTCCGCCCCGAACCCGCCGGTCCTGGGCGCCTCCTGAACGATGACCGCCCTGCCGGTCTTCTTTACCGAGGCATAGACCGTCTCTTCATCGAATGGGTTGAGGGTCATCAGGTCGATCACCTCGGCGCCCGTCCCGGCAACCGCCTGAAGTGTCCTCTGGAGCATGCTCCCCCAGGCGACAATCGTCACGTCTTTCCCCTCCTGGACGACCCTGGCCTTTCCGAGCGGAACGGTGTATTCCCCCTCGGGCACTTCCTCCTTGATCATGCGGTAGAGCCTTGTGGATTCGAGAAACAATACGGGGTCCGGGTCCCTTATGGAGGATATCAGAAGCCCCTTTGCATTGTATGGCGAGGAGGGTACGACTACCTTCAGCCCCGGCATGTGGCAGAAGTGCGCCTCCGAGCTTTCGGAGTGGTGCTCCGGCGACTTGATGCCAACGCCGTAAGGCGTCCGCACGACAAGGGATGCGCTGTACCTGCCGCGAGACCGCGAGCGAAGCCGCGCGGCATGGTTGAATATCTGGTCCACGGCAGGGTATATGAAGCCCATGAACTGTACCTCTGCAACAGGCCGCAGCCCGTAGGCAGCCATACCTATAGCGGTTCCGACGATTCCCGACTCCGCAAGCGGCGTATCCATTACGCGCTCGGGGCCGAACTGATCGAAGAGCCCTTCGGTAATCCTGAAGACGCCGCCGTCTCTCCCTACGTCTTCGCCCAATATGACAACGTCCTTGTCCCTCTGCATCTCTTCTTTCAGTGCGAGATTGATCGCCTGCACCATGTTCATCGTTGGCATATCAGAAATCCCTCATCTGTTTTTCCTGGCGTGCAGTGAGCGTCTTGAATGTAAAGGTCAGCATGTCTGACGGATTTGCGCGCTCTACCGCCTCCGCCTTTTTTTCGGCCTCGTCCACCATGTTGGCGGCAGCGGTCTGGACCGATTTCTCATACTCCTGGTTCCAGAGGCCCTTCTTTTCCATGAAGAGTCTGAGCCTGAGTATCGGGTCCCTGGCCTTCCATGCCTCGACCTGTTCCTTCTTGCGGTATCGGGAGGCGTCATCTGCAGTAGTGTGGTCCGACATCCTGTAGGTATCGCATTCGATAAGCGTCGGACCGCCTCCTCCCCTTGCCTTGTCGAGGGCCTCCTTCGTAGCCTTGTAAACCGCGAAGACGTCGTTTCCGTCGACCTGTATTCCATCGAAGCCGTAAGCAAACGCCTTCTGCGCCAGCGTCTTTGCAGCGGTCTGTTTCTCTCTTGGCACCGAGATAGCCCACTGGTTGTTCTGGCAGATGAAGACGACAGGCGCCTTGAAAACGCCGGCGAAGTTCATCCCCTCGTGGAAGTCCCCCTCGGATGTTGCGCCGTCTCCGAAGTAAGCAAGGGCAGCGGCATTGTCTCCGCGGTACTTCATGGCCATGGCGGCGCCCACAGCATGGAGGATATGGGTGCCCACCGGGATGGAAACATTGAAGATGTGTGCGTCGTCGGGGGCGATGAGGCCCCGTTCGTCGCCTCCCCAGTACAGCAGGATCCTGTACATCTCCTGGCCCTTTGCGAAGACGACGCCGTTTTCCCTGAAGGAGGGAAATACCCAGTCGGACTTCCCGGCTGCGAAGACTGTCCCTATCTGAGAGGCCTCCTGGCCGAGGATCGAGGCGTAAGTACCGATCCTTCCCTCCCGCTGGAGGTTCAGGGCGCGGTGGTCAAAGGTCCGGGCCTGGACCATGAGTTCGTAGAGCCTCTTCACTTGCTCGTCGGAAAGCGGAGGGAGGAGTGATTCGTCTGCCTCCCCTTTTTCGTTCAGGATATCGAGGCGCTTCACGCTGCATGATTCGATGATCGTTTCCGGCATATGGATACCCGCTCTTTCCGTATTCTTTTCAGCAGGGGCGCGGCCCCGGACAGGAAAATCTTATCATAATTCCGGAAGAGATGCTATAGACATATTTTTTAAAAAAGAGCGGCACGTGACGTACAGCCATCCTTGTAACTGTCCTTCCTCTTTCCCGGGTATCTGGGACTGCTCCATTTGCCCGAAAAAGCCTGTTGACGAAATCCGCGTATTGATGATAGAGTCAATGGTGCTAATGTCACCTGCTTTCCTCATAAAACCATGTAGTTTCTCCGGAAGAGAGGTCAGCAAGAAGGAGGTTTTTGTCATGAGACGTATAGGTTTTTTCCTGGTGCTCCTGGTTATAATGTTTGGCCCTTCTTTGGCCGGGGCGGCTACCGGAAGCATATCAGGAACAGTCAAGGACAGCGGAACCCAGGCAGCTCTTTTCGGGCTTTGGGTGAATGTCTGCCCGACATCCGGAGGATCCTGCACCGGAAGCACAACCGATGCCTCGGGAAATTACCAGGTCACGTCGCTTTCTGCGGGCAGTTATTACGTGAGCGTCAATACCTTTGGGACAGACTATATACAGCAGTACTACAATAATGTGACTGATCCGTCGTTGGCAACGGCGGTGAATGTGACCTCGGGGGCAAACACGCCGAACATTAACTTTGCGCTGGTTAAGGGCGGATCGGTCTCGGGGACTGTGAAGGACAACGCAACGCAAAGCGCGATTTCTGGTGTACTTGTGACAGCGTGCCTTTCGGGGGGCAGTATTTGCAACACGGATACCACGGATGCAACGGGAAGTTACAAGGTAACCGGACTCCCCGCAGGCAGCTACTATGTGAGCACTCTTGCGCAAGACTATGTAATGCAGTATTACAATAATGCTCCGGATCTGGCCTCAGCAACGGCGGTGAATGTCACACTGGGGGTGAACTCGCCCAATATCAACTTTTCGCTCCTGAAGGGAGGTTCGATCTCGGGGACAGTGACGGACCAGGCAACGGGCGCTTATCTTGCCAACGTAACGATGCATGCCTGTACGCTTGACGGCTCTTTTTGCAGTTCTTCGCAGACGAATGCATCAGGAATTTACAGCGTGACGGGGCTTCCTTCAGGCAGCTTCTACGTGTACGGATCCGCAACAGACTATATGACCATGTATTACAACAATACATTTGATTTCAATTCTCTGACAGCGGTGAGTGTCACGATTGGGGTGAACACGCCCAATATCAATTTTGCGATGACGAAGGGTGGAGCGATTTCAGGCAAGGTGACGGACGCTGCAACAGGCGCGGCTGTTCCCAATATCTGGGTGAATATCTGCACGACTGACGGGTCATATTGTACGGCCCAGACTACTGACGGCTCCGGAAACTATCGCATAACCGGACTTCCGGCAGGCAACTACTACGTGAATTCAGGTGGATACGGGTCGATATATGTCACCCAGTATTACAACAATGCCCCTGACAAGGCGCACGCAACGGCAGTGGGTGTAACACTGGGAACTGTAACCGGAAATATAAATTTTGCGCTCGCAGGCAACGGGGTGATCTCCGGGACGGTGACAGACAGTTCAACAGCTTCACCTCTGTCGGGCATAACCATTGAGGTGACCGACTCGACGCAGTCCGTTCTGTACGGATCTGCTGTAACCAATGCGTCGGGTATCTACTCTATCGGCGGCCTTACGACCGGCAGCGGTTACGTGGTGACGGCACTTGGGAACAGCACTTACGCCACGAAGTTCATAAGAAATATCTCCGTGACTGCACCGAATACGACGACGGTCAATATCGCTCTTGTGAAGAGAGCGCCCGACAAGATCGGCGTCTTCTATAACGGGTACTGGTACCTCGATTCGAACATGAACTGGCAGTGGGATGGAACACCGACTGATACGCTGGGTATCTTCGGCGTAGGACTTACCGGCGCAATTCCTATTGTCGGCGACTGGAACGGAGACGGGACAACGAAGATAGGGGTATACATCAACGGAACGTGGTACCTCGACATGAACAGGAACTGGCAGTGGGACGGGCAGCCTACTGACAAAATGTTCTCCTTCGGCGCGGGACTGCCTGATGCCATCCCCGTGGTCGGTGACTGGAACGGTAACGGCATCACGAAGATAGGTATCTACAGTGACGGGACGTGGTATCTTGACATGACCGGACACGGCCAGTGGGACGGAGTTGCCGGCGGAGACGTGCAGGCATCCTTCGGAGTAGGGCTGACCGGGGCTGTTCCGGTAGTAGGCGACTGGAACGGAGATGGCGCCACCAAGATAGGCATTTATCAAAACGGATACTGGTATCTGGATGTAAATGGAAACGGCCAGTGGGACGGAAACGCCGGTGG
>JAWOKY010000098.1:0-3797 GCA_033853975.1 Thermodesulfovibrionales bacterium | reverse complement strand
TATTCCCGTCTTATTCCCCGTCTGAACGGAAAAGAGATCGAAGAGAGGTTCGGATATTATCTCGGCCTCGTGAAAAAGGGTGTGGCCGGCTTCATCGTCTTCGGCGGAGAGCTTGAGGCGCTCAGGGCGGGCCTGGCAAGACTCCAGGCTGCCTCGGATACTCCGCTCATCATCGCCTCTGATCTCGAACAGGGGCTGGGACAGCAGGTGGAGGGAGGAACCCTCTTCCCTCCGGCCATGGCTGTGGCCTCTGCGCTGCGGAAACTCTCTCGGCAAGAACAGTCTTCGTTGCTTAAGAAACTCTATACTGCCTTTGCCTCTGAGGCGGCGTATGCCGGGATCAATACGATACTGGCGCCTGTCCTCGACATCAATACCAATCCCGACAATCCGATCATCGCCGTCCGGGCGTTCGGCGAAGACCCTGATACCGTCTCTTTTTTCGGATGTGAGATGATAAGAACGCTCCAGGGAAATGGAATCGCGGCGTGCGGAAAACATTTCCCAGGGCACGGTGACACGGACGTCGATTCACATATAAGTCTTCCGGTAGTGAGAAAGGAACTTTCTGCTCTGGAAAACGTGGAGCTGGCACCGTTCAGGAAAGCCGTAAACGAGGGCGTGAAAATGATAATGCTCGGCCACCTGAGCGTCCCTGCTATCGACCCTTCGGAAAGACCGGCAACGATCTCAAAAGAGATCATTTCCTATCTCAGATCGAAGTTGAACTTTGACGGAACGGTGATTTCTGATGCCATGAATATGGGAGGCATGGGGGAATATCCGGAAGACGAGGCATCTCTTATGGCCCTCCTTTCGGGAGTGGACATCATCCTTCACCCTACTGATCCTGACCGGACCGCGTCATATTTGATCGAGAAGAATTGGAGACCTGAACCTTTCATGCCTCTCATACTGCAGGCGACAGACAGAGAGAATCCCCCTGATTTTTCCTTGCATAGGAAGCTTTCCGATGAGATTTCCGGTATGGCCGTAACGATCGAGGGGGAAGAAGACCTGAGGATAAAGAATCCCTTTCTGATCTTTCTGGATGAAGACGGTAAGGGAAGAGGCGAATATCTGATAAATGCGTTGAGGAAGGGATATCGCAACTTGCAATACCATTCCTTATCTCCGGAGGAAGAGATGCCCCCTTTCATTCCGCCGGAACATGACCTGATCGTCTGCGTATTCTCGGAAATCAGGGCATGGAAGGGTAACACAGCGACCTGGCTGCGCAGCGCCATCGAAACGCTCAGCGGCCGGGCAAGAGTCTTCCTCTCCTTCGGAAACCCTTATGTCATCAGGAACCTAAAAGGCGTGACAAAGATCTACGCCTACTGGAATTCCGAATCGGCACAGAAGACGGTCGCCGAAAAGATCATCCCTCTTTCGTGATTAAGTCTGGAGGAAGCCCGTCAAACCACAGAGGCACTGAGAAAATTTGTGACACGTTACGCGTAACGCGTTACGCGTTTTCTGTGCCTCTGTGTTGTCCAAACAGTTCAGTTTCTGGGACTATCCTTTCATTGCCCAGGCATATTCATCCCCGGAGTCGGAAATGAAATAAAGGCGCGGGAGATGATTCCTATTACCACAAAAATGACTACGGCGGCAACGATCACCGCAATCGTATATCCCAGTGACTTCTCCTGAGGCGATTTCATGAGCACAGGAAGTCCGAGGTAAAGAAGATACAAGCCATAAAGGCCCAGGATCCCCAATACGCCCAGCGCCGGGATAATGACAAAGATCCCCGCCAACCAGCCCGGCGTATACGAATAGACAGCCACTTTGAATGCCTGTGTAAGGTTCTTCTCCCCGGCAAATGTGGGAGCCAGGGCATCGATGATGAGGGCCAGAACGTATACACCCACAAGATTAAGAACATAATGCACAACTGCAGAAGCCACTGCCGTGGTTATCGGTATTCGATACGATCCCATAAAAGGCAGGCTGATGCCGACAATCGACATCCCTATGATGGAAGCGATCGGTCCTATTGCAGCAAGGGGGACGACGTAGCCTTTGTACATCTCGGCAATTGTGGTCGTCTCTCCTCCGATCGTCTGCCATTCCTGTTTCGGGCGGAGCAGAATAGCCTTCGCGCGTTCAACCAAACTCATTGTAACTTCTCCTTTCTCTCCTAAGAATTAGATTAGACTTTACCTGCTAAATATCACCCTGTCAAGGAAAACTTTATTGCAAAGCTTTAGAGGACATGGTACTTCTGAGTGTAAAAAGACAACTCTGGGGAAAGGCCCCGGACAGATTAGTCCAGGGCCTTCGCCAAAGCAGGACACCTCAATGCCCGCCAGGGAAAAATGTGTAGCTTATCCAGACCAGGATTCCGAGCAGGACAACGCCGAGGCCGATACTCCATCCGATAAGCTTCTTTTCCACGGGGAGAAGCGGTTCATATTCCATCTTCTCTAATTCTTCAGCTATCTTTGGTTGTTCCGGCATAAAACCCTCCTTTATCCCGTTATCAACGGCGGCTTTACCCCATGGAAGAATATCCATGAGATAACGAGTCCGATCCAGATAATGAATCCGAAGAGACAGAGTATATAGACCGCTGCCAGCTTCCCTATGCCTTCTTCCCACAGCTTCCTGAAGTTCGAGACAACGCCGATAGTGAAGAAGGTCATTGTGAAGAATATACCCCTGAAGACGTTGCCTTCACCCATTGCCGACTTCGTCTTGCCCATCAGGTCAGGAAAGTTGAGGCCTATATACAATATCACCAGGAACGTTACCACGTAACCCAGAACAAACTTCGGGAATCTGTCCCATATCTGTCCCGGTCTGACCTTTTCTCCGGGTTTGCACTCTATGACCGAACACCATATTATGGCGAGCACGAACGCCCAAACCCCGATAAAGATATCGATAAATACCTTCACCGTTGCGGCAGCTCCCATCATCCAGCCTTCCTTGTAATTTGTGCCTTCCATCGCCAACGCCTTTGCCCTGACAAGAGACTCTGTAATGGCTCCGCTTGCGACTGCGGCGCCGTCCGTCTTGACCGCCAATCCCATCCACGCGCCCGCCACCATAGGCTCTTTCCACATGAAGGTTTCGGCCAGAAACGGAAGGATAAGAAGTTCCACAACAGCAAAAATGACGACCAGGGACGACACCATTATTGGAACTACCGGCCTTGCCCTTATGGCTCCGCCTGTAGCTATGGCCGCCGATACGCCGCAGATGGATATACCCGATGCCAGGGGAGCGGCCCATTCCCTGCTGAACTTGAAGTATTTTCGGGCTACGAAATATACAAGGGCCCAATATATGAGATATGCCTCGACTATGGCACAGAGTCCCCTGAACATCACAGCCGTCGCCAGACCAAGTTTTTCAGCGGCGACGACGCCGAGAAAACCGCCGAGTATAACGATAGCGGTCTTGATGTACAACTCCGGCCTCACCGCCTCTTTTATTGCCTCTGCAAAGCCTGGCAGAAAGTTGCCGACAAAAAGACCGACAACCAGCGCAACTATGAATCCCGACTCGGCTGTCAGTTTCAGCGACCAGGTGATCCCGAATTTCTTCATATCACCGGGGGTATTTACCGCTATGTTTGCCCAGCTGCCTATGATCCAGCATATATAACTTATCCAGAACACCGCGGTGAAACCGAGGACAAACCTGCCGATGTTGGCCTTTAGCGCAGCAGCGCCGATCGTCATCACGACCAACAGGAACACATAGGTTGAAATCAGCGACCCGATGCCCCCCAGTCCTTCGTAACCTTTCGAAATGGGCTTCAATGCCTTGGCCAGGTCGGTCCA
>JAWOKY010000097.1:0-28413 GCA_033853975.1 Thermodesulfovibrionales bacterium | reverse complement strand
CATATGACAAAAACCAGACGAAGATAACACTCGTGAACGTGCCGGACAGGCCGGGGATAGCAGCAAAACTCTTCGATGCGATCGCCGCGGCAAATGTCGTCGTCGACATGATCGTGCAGAACGTGAGAATCGACGGGAAGCTGGCCGATATCTCCTTCACGGTGCCGAAGACAGAGGCGAACCGGGCGTTAGAGGTGACCGAAAGGATCGCCAATGACCTCGGGGCCGCGAGGGTGGACAAGCGCGAGGACATCAGCAAGGTGTCGATCGTCGGCGTGGGGATGCGAACCCATTCGGGAGTTGCGGCGAAGATGTTTCAGACCCTCGCCGAGCATAAAATCAATATCATGATGATCAGCACATCGGAGATAAAGGTCTCCTGCGTCATCGACCTGAAATTTACGGAGCTTGCGCTGAGGGTACTGCACGAGGCATTTGGCCTGGGGCTCTGAGAGAACGGCAATGCGGACGATAGAGATATACGACACAACACTGAGGGACGGCGCCCAGTCTGAGGACGTCGCCTTTTCGGTCGAAGACAAACTCAGGATCACGAGGAAACTCGACGAACTGGGGGTGCATTACATCGAGGGGGGCTGGCCCGGCGCCAATCCCAAGGACGGAGAGTTTTTCAGTGAGGCGCGCTCGGTAAAGCTCGCAAATTCCAGGCTCGTCGCCTTCGGCAGCACGCACCGGCCCAGGAGGAGACCTGAAAATGACGAGACCATGAAGGGGCTTGTCGGCTCGGGCACATCGGTGATTACCATATTCGGCAAGACCTGGGATTTCCATGTTACGGAGGCGCTGCGTGTGCCGCTGGAGGAGAACCTCGAGATCATCCACGACTCTGTCGCCTTTCTGAAGAAGCATGTCGAAGAGGTCTTTTTCGATGCAGAGCATTTCTTCGACGGGTACAAGAACAACCCGGAATACGCGATGAAGTGTCTTGCGGCCGCCGAGGAGGCAGGGGCAGACTGTCTCGTCCTGTGCGACACCAATGGCGGCGCCGTGCCTGGCTTCGTGAGGGATGTTGTCAGAAGGGCTGTGAAGGAATTCGGGACCCCTGTCGGCGTACACATTCATAATGACATAGAATGCGCTGTTGCTAACTCCGTCATAGCCGTCGAAGCAGGGGCGGGGCATGTCCAGGGGACGATCAACGGGCTGGGGGAAAGATGCGGAAACGCAAATCTCATCTCGATCATCCCCAATATCCAGTTGAAACTGGGCCATCGATGCGTAAGCAGAGAGCAGCTCGGGAAGCTGAGAGAGGTGTCGAGGTTTGTTGACGAAATCGCCAACTTCAGACACTTCAAGCGCCAGCCCTATATAGGCGACAGTGCTTTTGCCCATAAGGCAGGCATGCATGTGAGCGCGATCGTAAAACACCCCGGCACCTATGAGCATATCGTTCCCGAAGAGGTTGGAAATACGAGGAGGATACTGATTTCCGATCAGGCCGGCAGGAGCAATATCCTCAGAAAGGCCCAGGAACTCGGCATAAAACTCGAAAGCGACGCTCCCGAGGTGCAGGAGATCGTGCGCGAGCTTAAGGAACTTGAAAACCAGGGCTACCAGTTTGAGGGCGCGGAGGCGTCTTTCGAACTTCTCATGAAGAGGGCGCTCGGCTTCTACAAGAGCTATTTTGAAGTGGTCGAATTCAGGGTGATCGTCGAAAAGAGGACCAGAAAGGAAGAACCGATCAGCGAGGCCACGGTGAAATTGAGGGTGAGAGACAAAGACGACGCTGAGAACATCGAACATACCGTGGCGGAGAGCAAGAAGGGGCCGGTTAACGCCCTCGACAAGGCGCTGAGAAAGGCGCTCGAAAAGTTCTATCCCGAGCTCAGGGACGTGAAGCTCATTGATTACAAGGTGAGGGTGCTGACCGCAGGCGTTGGCACGACCGCAAAGGTGCGGGTTCTCGTTGAGTCGGGCGACGAAGAAAACAGGTGGGGGACCGTCGGAGTCTCAGAGAACATTATCGAGGCGTCCTACCAGGCGATCGTAGACAGCGTCGAATACAAGCTGCTCAAGGAAAAAAACGGGCAGTAAGAATCCGGGCATGCTGAAAAAAGCCATAGAATCAGCAGACGATTATCTTACTCGCGGAAACGCTGAAATAGCCTCGGGTGTATGTCACGGCAGCATTGTCGATTTTTTCGTGGGATCTGAGGAGCCTCCAACTATGGCCGTTTTTCATCACGCCCGACTCCTTCGGAAAGTGGATTGATGTGCCTGTGAGGTTAACAGTGAATATAGGGAGGTCATAAATGGCGAAGGCAAAGATACGATACACCGGGGAAGGACTTCAGTTTGTGGGGCACGGCGATTCGGGACCTGCGGTGGTTATGGATGCCGACGCAGAGGTCGGCGGGCATAACTCGGGCGCCAGGCCGATGGAGCTGCTCCTGATCGGCATAGGAGGCTGCTCGGGGATGGACATCGTCTCCATCCTGAAGAAGAAGAAGGAGAAGGTGACCGGCGTCGAGATCAATGTGGACGGGAAAAAGGCGGAGGACTATCCCCAGAAGTTCACGAACATCGACATCGAGTACGTCGTCAGGGGGAAGAACCTCAAGGAAGAGGCGGTGAAGAGGGCGGTGCAGCTTTCGATGGATAAGTACTGCTCTGTCAAGGCCACCCTGGAAGGGGCCGCAAAGATAACGTTCAGATACACGATTGTAGAGGATTAGGCTGAGCCGGATTTCGCGTCCCGAGTACCTCCTTAAAAATATAGCGACCCTCGGTCCTGTCGGCTATATGCCGATTGCGCCGGGCACATGGGGAAGCGCAGCGGGACTGATATTCGCCGAACTTTTGGACCTTTCCCTGCCCGCCTGCTTCATTGTCATCGTCGTTGGGTTCATGATCGGGGTCGTGGCTGCGGGCGCTGCGGAAGATGTGATCGGAGAGCATGACAGCGGCCATATCGTGGTCGATGAATTTATCGGCTATCTCGTCTCTGCATACGCCGTTCCCCATACGCATGTGTATCTTTTCGCGGCCTTTCTTTTGTTCCGCATTTTCGATATACTAAAACCGTTTCCGATAAGCTGGCTTGAAAGAAGGCTTTCCGGCGGCCTCGGGATAATGGCTGACGATATCCTGGCGGGTATCTTTGCTAATCTCCTGCTGCAGGCATGGGTATGGATAAGGATTTTCTGACGGTCGTAAACAAGATTTCGGAGAAACTGACGGCGCGCGGCCTTAAGCTGAGCGTTGCCGAGTCATGCACGGGCGGGTATATCTCAAATGCGATAACGGACATGCCGGGTGCCTCCAAATTCTTTGAACTGGGGGTGGTCAGTTACACTGCCGAGGCGAAAAAAAGGGTCCTCGGCGTGCGCCCTTCGTTTCTGAAAAAGCATGGCATTGTAAGCGAGGAGACCGCGGTTGCGATGGCTGGGGCGGTCAGGAAACTGGGACAGTCGCAAGTATCCCTGTCGATCACCGGTGTCGCCGGCCCTGAACAGCTGGAAGGCATGGAGGTCGGCATTGTCTTTGTGGCCGCCTCGGTCAGGGATGTGGTAGAATCAGAAGGCATGCGGTTTACCGGAGACAGGGAAACGATTAAACGGAAGTCTGCTTTGGAGGCGTTAAGGTATCTCAACCGGGTCCTCGATCTATGGCTCTGAGGTGTTTCATCGCCGTCAGGATACCCCAGCAGGTCAAGAAGGCCCTCTCAGAGGCTATCGATGCGCTGAAGAAATCCGGGGCCGACGTGAAATGGGTGCCTGAGGAGAATATCCACATCACGCTGAAGTTTCTTGGCAGTACGGATGAATCTGTCGTAGATGAAATAAGGGAATCACTGCTCGGACGTGCAGCGTCATACCCTCCTTTTTCCGTCCGCATAGCGGGGACAGGGTATTTCCCGGCCGGCCGGCGCCCTCGCGTGATATGGGTGGGCATTGAGGACTCAGGCCCGCTTCTTGCTCTGCAGAAAGATGTCGAAAAGGCGGTGGCGGTCTTCGGGTTTGCAGAGGAGGACAGGCCCTTCTCTCCGCATCTCACGATCGGAAGGGTTCGGTCGGACAAGAGGATGACGGAGATGCTCAAGCGGCTCGACGCATTCAAGGAGACGGATTTCGGAGAAATTGAGGTTGGCGCGATTTCGGTGATGAAGAGTGATCTAAGACCAGCCGGGGCGGAATACTCCAGCCTCGCTGAGATACCTTTTGGAGGGAGGAAGAATGTCTAACAAGGACAAGCTGAAGGCCCTTGAGATGGCCATATCGCAGATCGAGAAGAACTTCGGAAAGGGCTCGATCATGCGACTCGGCGAAGAGGGTGCGGTCGAAGGCGTCCAGGCGATACCAACCGGTTCCCTGACGCTCGATATCGCGACGGGGATCGGGGGACTCCCGCGCGGCAGGATTGTCGAGATCTACGGGCCGGAGTCATCCGGCAAGACGACTCTTGCGCTGAATGCGGTTGCGCAGGCGCAGGCACAGGGCGGAACCGCCGCGTTCATCGATGCCGAGCACGCGCTGGATGTGACGTATGCCAAGAAGATAGGGGTGAAGATAGAGGACCTCCTCATTTCTCAGCCGGATACGGGGGAACAGGCGCTCGAAGTGGCCGAATACCTCGTGCGCAGCGGGGCGCTCGATATCATTGTGGTTGACTCCGTTGCAGCCCTCGTGCCCAAGGCCGAGATCGAGGGAGACATGGGCGATTCCCTGCCGGGCCTGCAGGCGCGGCTGATGAGCCAGGCGATGCGGAAGCTGACCGCGTCGATAGCGAAGTCGAACACGACCATCATCTTCATTAACCAGATAAGGATGAAGATCGGGGTAATGTTCGGGAATCCCGAGACGACGACGGGCGGCAACGCGCTGAAGTTCTACGCCTCGATGAGACTCGACATCAGAAGGATCGAAAATATCAAGGAGAACCAGGAGATCATCGGAGGCAGGGTGAGGGTGAAGGTCGTCAAAAACAAGCTGTCTCCGCCCTTCAAACAGGCCGAATTCGATATCTACTTCAATCAGGGCGTTTCGCGTGAGGGCGAGATCGTCGACATTGCCGTCGAAAAGGGAATTGTCGAGAAGTCGGGCGCATGGTACAGCTACGCCGGAAACAGGATAGGACAGGGAAGGGAAAACGCCAAGGAATTTTTCAGGAATAATGCTGCCGCTGCAAAGGAAGTCGAAGACAAAATAATGGAAGTGTACAATTTAAAGAAAGGATGAGGCGGAATTTCCGAAGGATGAAGAATTGGTGCAAGTTCATGAAATTTGTTTTAACCTTCATCCTCCATCGATGAACTGATATGGACATCAACGAACTTCTGAAGGAAGCCCACGCAATGGGGGCCTCCGATATCCACATCAAAGTCGGCTCAGTGCCGATCGTCAGGATAAACGGGGACCTCCAGCCGATGTCGAACCTAAACAGGCTCAGCCAGGAAGACACACTGAAGATCGCATTTTCGGTCATGAGTCCGGGACAACGGGAGATCTTCAAGAAGAAAAACGATATCGACCTCGCCTACAGCGTCCCCGGCCTCGGGCGGTTCAGATGCAACATCTTTATCCAGAGGGGCACGATAGGGCTCGTTTTCAGGGTGATCCCGATGAAGATCCCCACGATCGAGGAACTCTTCCTGCCGGAGATCCTGAGGAAGGTCGCGATGGAGGAGCGCGGGCTCATCCTCGTCACAGGCACAACCGGGAGCGGAAAATCGACTACCATCGCAACGATGATAGACCATATCAACGCCAACAGGACCGACCACATCATGACGATCGAAGATCCCATCGAGTATCTTCACCGTGACAAGCGGTCGATCGTAAACCAGAGGGAGATCGGCAATGATACCGAATCTTTCGGCAAGGCACTGAGGGCAGCGCTCAGGCAGGACCCCGACGTCATCCTTGTGGGAGAAATGCGCGATTTCGAGACGATACAGACGGCGCTGACCGCCGCTGAGACCGGACATCTTGTCTTCAGCACACTCCACACGATCGACGCGATGGAGACGGTAAACAGGATCATCTCCGTGTTTCCGCCCTACCAGCACAAACAGGTGAGGATACAGCTTGCCTCGGTGCTCAGGGCGATCATCTCGATGCGGCTTGTCCCCAGGGCGGACGGAAGGGGCAGGGTGCCTGCCGTCGAGATCCTCATCGCTACGGCGACGATACGAGACTGCATCCTCGACCCTGACAAGACGAAGCTGATCCACGACGCGATCGCCCAGGGGGCGGTGCATTACGGGATGCAGACCTTCGATCAGTCGCTTCTGAGCCTTTACAAGTCTGGATATATCACTTATGAAGAGGCCGTGAGACTGGCCACGAACCCCGATGACTTTGCGCTGAAGGTAAAGGGCATTCAATCGACCAGCGATCTTTCCTTCGAAGACCAGCAGATGAAGGATGACATGAAAATTGACAGATTCGCAAGATGAGGCCAGGCGATATTCCATCAGGCTCCTCTCCTACAGGGCAAGAAGCGAAAAAGAACTGAGAAGACGGCTTGAGGAGAAAGGTTTCAGCGAGCGGACGATCTCTCCTGTAATACGCTTTCTGAAGGAAGCCAAATTCCTCGATGATACCATGCTTGCCGAACAGCTGAGGCGGCAGGCGTTCGAGGTGAAACTGCTGGGTTTCAGCGCGGCAAAGGCCTACATGTTGAACAGGGGGCTGCCCAGGGATATCGTGGATGGGGTGCTTGATTTCGACGAAGACGAGCAAGTGCTGAATGCCCGGAAACTTCTGGACAAAAAGCTGAAGTCTGTGGGAAAGTATCTGACTGCAGATGAAAGGAAGAAGCTCTGGAATTATCTTGCGCGGCGCGGCTATTCTTCTGTAACGATAAGAAAGGCATTGAGAGATCAGCATTTTGAGGAGGCCGATGAATGAAGAAAAAGGTTGGGGTAAAGGGCGCATTTCTGTCTTACGTCCCGGGGGTTGGTTAGAATGAAGGGATCGGAGATACGTAAGACATTCCTCGAATTCTTCAGATCCAAGGGGCATGAGGTCGTCCCCAGTTCATCCCTTATTCCCGGAAGCGACCCGACCCTTCTTTTCACAAACGCAGGCATGGTCCAGTTCAAGTCCGTCTTTCTCGGAGAGGAGAGGCTTCCGTTCAGCCGTGCGACAACGAGCCAGAAGTGCATGAGGGCCGGGGGGAAACACAACGACCTCGAAAACGTAGGGCATACTGCGCGTCACCACACATTTTTCGAGATGCTCGGCAACTTCTCCTTCGGAGATTACTTCAAGAGGGATGCCATCCTTTTTGCCTGGGAACTGCTCACCGACCGCTTTGGCCTTCCGAAGGACAAACTGTGGGCAACGGTATACCAGGACGATGATGAGGCTGCGCGGCTCTGGGAGGAACTCACAGACCTGCCCCCCGGCCGGGTCGTGCGTCTTGGCGAGAAGGACAATTTCTGGCAGATGGGCGACACCGGCCCCTGCGGCCCCTGCTCCGAGATCATCATTGACCAGGGCAGTGAAGTAGGATGCGGAAGACCGGACTGCGCCGTCGGCTGCGATTGCGACAGGTATCTCGAAATCTGGAACCTGGTCTTTATGCAGTTTGACAGGGACAAGGATGGGAAGCTGAACCCGCTTCCCAGGCCGAGCATCGACACCGGGATGGGACTCGAAAGACTTGCCGCAGTCCTTCAGGGCAAGCACAACAATTTCGACAGCGATATATTCGAGCCCATCATTTCGACGATTGGCAGCTTCTCCCGAAAGACATACGGCTCCGACCCGCAGACGGATACCGCCATGAGGGTCATCGCCGACCACATCAGGGCGATCACATTTCTCCTGTCGGAAGGCCTGACACCTTCCAACGAGGGAAGGGGTTACGTGCTCAGAAGGATCATACGGAGGGCCTCCCGATACGCAAAGTTCCTCGATATCGACGAGCCGGTGCTCTACAGGCTTTGCGATTCGGTCGTAGAGGCAATGTCGGATGCCTATCCCGAGCTTTCCGACGAAGAGGCGCGTGTAAAGAAGGTCCTTCGGATCGAGGAGGAACGGTTCAACAGGACCCTCGAACAGGGTCTCCTCATTCTTAATACAGTCATAAAAAATGTGAAGGATGCGGGCCAGAGCGTGATCCCCGGTGAGGAGCTCTTCAGACTTTATGATACCTTCGGGTTCCCTCTGGACATCTCAAGGGATGTCGCCGCCGAACAGAGCCTGACGATCGACGAGCCGGGCTTCCATCGCGAGATGGAACTGCAAAAGACGAAAGCGCGCGCCTCCTGGGTTGCGGAAGAGGCCGGCGTCTCGCCTGTTTACAGGGAGCTCCTGCATCAGCACACGAAGACGGAATTTACGGGCTACGAGACGATGGAGTCTGAGTCGACGGTGCTCGGCATAATTGCAGACGGCAGGTCAGTGGACGAACTCGGAGAGGGCGCCTCGGGAGAGGTCCTGCTCGACAAAACGCCCTTTTACGCAGAGTCTGGCGGTCAGGTTGGCGACACAGGCGAAATGAAGGCAGCGGGTCTCAGCGCGGAGGTGCTTGACACGAAAAGACCGATCGAGGGATTTTCGCTGCACAAGGTGAACGTGGTCCGCGGCTCGCTCAAGACGGGCGCACGGGTGCACTCTATGGTGGACCGGGAAAGAAGACTTGCGACGATGAGGAACCATAGCGCCACCCACCTTCTTCACGCCGCTCTTAGGGACCTGCTTGGAAGCCACGTGAAGCAGGCCGGGTCCTATGTCTCCGCCGAGAGGCTTCGCTTTGACTTCACCCACTTTTCCTCGATCGATGCAAAGACGATTGAAGAGATCGAAGACGCGGTGAACGAGGCGGTCCTCAGGAACATAAGGGTGGAAACGGTCGTGATGGAAACGAAGAGGGCGATGGAGTCCGGAGTGATTGCCCTCTTTGGAGAGAAGTACGGAAAAGAGGTCAGGGTGGTTTCCGTTTCGGGGGTAAGCTCCGAACTTTGCGGAGGCACCCATGTTGGAGCCACAGGCGATATCGGTCTTTTCAAAATCCTCTCCGAGGGGAGCGTAGCCTCGGGGATAAGAAGGATAGAGGCGGTCACCGGAAAAGAGGCGCTGAATTATTACAGGAGCGAAGAGAGAGAACTAAAGACGGTCTCCGATCTCCTGAAGACCTCGGAAAACCCCTCCGAACGTCTCCGGAAGCTGCTTGCTGAAATGAGGGAGCTCGAAAAGGCGCTCGATAAATTCAAGGGACGTTCCGCTGCCGAGGGTTCTTCGAAGATCCTCGACAAGATCAGGGAAATCAGCGGGGTGAAAGTTGTCGCATACAGAAGCGACGGCCTTTCGCCGAAAGACCTCAGGGTAATGGCCGACAGCGTAAGGGACGGTGTGGGGTCGGGTATCCTTCTTCTTGCGTCCGTCTCGGAAGATCAGGCATCAATGGTTGCGATGGTGACGAAGGACCTCGTGTCCCGATACAGCGCAGGGGACCTTCTCAAGCAGGTCGCCGCGGCCGCCGGAGGAAGGGGAGGCGGAAAAGCTGATATCGCGCAAGGAGGCACGAAAGAGATAAATAAGCTGGACAAAGCCCTCGAATCATTATACGATTTAATCAAAAAGTGATCACTTCCTAAGAAAAGGAGGCTTCCATGGCGTTGTTCGATGTCGTGAGAAATGCACTTCTGGCGGGGTTCGGCGTCCAGGAAAAGGTGAAGGAATTCGTCGACGAGCTGGTCAAGAAGGGTGAACTCAGTGAATCCCAGGGCGCAAAGCTTGTCAAGGAGTGGTCGGAGAAGGTCCAGAAGAACACCGACGAGATGAGCAAGAGCTTCAACGAGATGGTTTCGAAGACGCTCTCGAAGATGAACCTTTCGACAAAAGAGGATATCGATAAACTGCAGGCAAAGATCGAAGCCCTCGCCGAACGGGTAGGCAAGGTCGAGGAGGGCAAGGGATAGACTCCGAAAGGCTTGCCGATGCCCTTTAGCCTCCTGAGCATCCGAAGGACATACAAGAACGTCAGCAGGGTAAGGCAGATCGTAAATGTCCTTCTGAAGCACGGCTTCGGAAAGCTCATCGATCAGATCCATCTCAGCCGGTTCATTCCTTTCAGAACCAGACTCAGGGCATTCGGCCAGTGGCCGCCCCTGAAGAGCCCGACCACACCCGAGAGACTGCGAAGGGTTTTCGCGGAACTCGGGCCGAGTTTCATAAAGCTCGCACAGATCCTCTCCACAAGGCCGGACCTCATAACCAAACCCTTTGCCGACGAGTTCAAGAAGCTCCAGGACAGGGTGCCTCCGTTTCCGCCCGGGGAAGCGAAAAAGATCATAGAAGAAGAAACGGGCCTTCCGATCGGCGACGTCTTTTCCCGGTTCGATGACGTGCCGGTGGCAGCGGCCTCGATCGCCCAGGTCCACCACGGTACGCTCCTTGACGGAAGCGATGTGATCATAAAGGTGCAGAGACCCGGTATCACGGAGCAGATTGAAACGGACATCAACATACTTACCTCGGTCGCCTATCTGATGGAACGCTACATCTCCGAAAGCGTATTCTTTAACCCAACCGGTATAGTGGAGGAGTTTGCGAGGACCGTGCGAAAGGAGCTCGACTTCACGGAGGAGGCAAGAAACTGCATCAGGTTCAAGAGAAATTTTTCGGCGAGTCCGGACGTATGCATCCCGAGGATCTACAGCGAATTCACAACGGAGAAGATCCTCGTGATGGAGCGGCTCGAGGGGGTGCGGATCGACGATATAGGTGGGATAACGAAGCTCGGTCTCGACCGCGTGAGGCTTGCCCGGATAGGCGTCGAGGCCTACTTCAAGCAGATCCTCGAAGACGGCTTTTTTCATGCCGACCCGCATGCGGGAAACATCTTCGCGATGGCCGACGGAAGAATCGGGTTCATGGACTTCGGGATCGTCGGCCGGGTAACGCCGGAACTCAGGGAGACGATGGCGAATACCTTCCTGGCCCTGATACACAAGGACTTCGACAAGCTTATCGAGCAGTACATCGAGCTTGGTCTGGTGCCGGAACATGTGGACCTCGACGTGTTCAGGCGGGAGTTCAAGGCCGATCTTGCCGATTTCCTCGAACCGCTCTACGGCCTTACCTTAAGAGAGCTGAATTTCGCGGAATACATAGACACGGTCACACATTTGGCGATAAAGCACAAGCTGAGGATACCTGCCGACCTTTTGCTTGTCAACAAGGCGATGCTGATCCTGGAAAACCTGGGCGGGGAACTCGATCCCAACTTCAATTTCATTGCAGCCGCCGAACCCTATGCCTCGAAGCTGATACGGGAGAGGATCAGGCCGGCGAAGCTTTACGAGAAGACGAGAAAGAACCTCATGGAGGTGAGCGATTTCTTAGTCCTCTTCCCCAAGCAGATGAAGCAGATAATACGGAAGGTGCTGAAAGACGATATCCATCTGAAGATGACCCACGTCGGCCTCGAGAAGTTCATCAGGGACATGGACAGGTCGAGTAACCGCATCGCCTTCAGCATGATCATCAGTGCAATACTGCTGAGTTCGGCCATCATGCACGCCACCGGCGTTGGCCCCAGGATCTACGGCATGTCGGTGCTCGGTTTTCTCGCCTTCGGATTTGCTTTTCTCCTTGGCATCTGGCTCATCATCTCGATCATCAGATCAGGGAGATTGTAAAACCCAAGACGGATCGTTCCTTTGAGGAGCGGAATCACTCCTCAATAGCCCTTCGATGCATAAAATCTTATTGCTTTTGGATAGACGTTTATTCCATACTATGCGAGTTTTTTGCGAGGCGCGTTTCAGTTCTTGTGTGTGGGATGTGATGCATCGGGATGTCGGTTACTCTCGGCCCTGGAGGCGGGCTGGGCTAAGTTCTCTCCGTGTTCTGCAAGGCTGCGTCCGCTGAAAAAATAATAGAAGGGCATTTAAGGGAGATAATGGGCGCGGGTGTGAGAAGTCGCAAAGGGTCTTTTGCAGCTGCAAGATCAATCGTTTATTATTCTGCTTTTTTCGTTTTCTTTCTTTTCTCATCCGTGGCGATGGCTCAGTCTTCTGACGAACTGTTTACCTCTCCCGCCAATTGGGGCGGAACGGGTCTTATGGAAATCCCAACCGCGCGGGTGATGAAGGAGGACACCTTCAGGATAGGGGCGACTCATGTCTGGCCGTACATGTATTACTACGGTGCAATCAGCCCTCTCGAACACCTTGAGATAGATGGCAGGATTACCACCATATTGGGAGTAAAGGCCACTTCGAGTTCCTTCAAGAATTACGGCGATTACAAGGACAAGGCCGTCGACATCAAATACCAGCTGCTTCCTGAGGGAAAATATTATCCCGCGGTGGCGATAGGCATAATGGATCCTCAGGGAACGCGCATTTATCCCGCTCAGTACCTGGTAGCAAGCAAGAGGGTCGGTCCCGTGGACCTCACCCTGGGGTTCGGAAACGGCAGGTTCGGGAAGGAGCCGCTGCCGGCTTCGCACGATCATATCCAGGTGGAGATATTTAGCGATCCCAAGGAATGGCTGGAGGAGTCTCAATTCTTCGGGGGTGTCCAGTATGCGCCTCTGGAGAACCTCACCCTGATGGCGGAATACAATCCTATACGATATGATAAGCAGACCCGCGACCCGGCACAGGTGCACGACTTTCAAAAACCGGTGCCTTCTCCTCTAAACTTTGGCTTAAGATGGAAGCCCCTTGCGTGGCTGCCGGAGGTAGATGTGAGCTACCAGAGGGGCAATCAATTAGGCGTTGGAGTGTCGATGGCATTCAATATCGGAAAACCCCTTATCCCTATCTACAGTCGGATGTACAAGGAAACGCCGGAAGTGAAATCGATGTCTCGCGAGGACAGGCTGGCTGAGGCGTTGCATTACGAGGGCTTTGATGACATCTCTATAGAATTTGAGGATGAAGACCTCTGGGTCGAGGCAGAGAACGCAAAATTCTTCTACACTACCAGGGCGATAGGCGTCATACTTGAGACCGCCTCGAAGGTGTTCCCCGAGTTAAGCGGAGATGTGCATGTGATCCTGAAGGACAACGGAATTCCTTTAGTCGAGTTCGATTCCACAATGTCGGATGTCAAACAGCTCTATGCCGATAACATGGAGGTGGACCAATTCCTCGCGGACTCGCTTTTCAGGACCGACCTTACGGAAACTCATATCGAGGGATACTACTTCAAGAGGTATTTCGATTATGGCTTCAAACCGTCCTTCGAGACTCTTCTGAACGACCCCTCAGGCTATTTCAAATACAGGCTGGGGGCCTCAGCCTGGCTTAGTTACAGGCCGTGGACAGGAGGAAAAGTTGTGACCGGCCTCGCAGCCTATGCGCTCGACAATATCTCGACGGTTAACAAGCCGCTGTCAATTCCGGTGAGGAGCGACTTTGCGCTTTACACGGAAAAGAAGTTCAATCTGGACATGCTGATGTTCGAGCAGATATACAAATGGCCCAATCAAATTTACGGGAGGGTTTCCGCGGGGCTGCTCGAGGTGGAATATGGCGGACTTGACGGAGAAGTTGCCGTCCCGCTTTTCGGGGGAAGACTTCAGGTGGGTCTGAGCGGAAGTCTCGTAAAGAAGAGGGACCCTGGCAACCCTCTGGCGTTCAGGAGCGAGGGCCCTCTTGCCAAGGACTATTACACCACGGCATTTTTCAACGCGAGGCTGAACTTCCCGAAAAAGGATATAAGCGTTGAGGTGAAGACGGGCCAGTTCCTCGCGGGCGATAGGGGCGCGAGGTTCACCATATCGAAGTTCATCAACGGCGTGGTTGTTTCGGCATGGTATGGCATGACTAATACTTCCATCTTCTCGGATACGGCCAACAGGGGATACAATGACAAGGGTATTTCCGTGTCTATACCCCTCAGGTTGTTTACGGGCACAGATTCAAGGACAAAGTTTTATTATAGCCTGTCCCCCTGGACAAGAGACGTTGCGCAGGATATCGACCATTTCACACCCCTGTTCGATTACATGAATAGAAATACCGAAATTTATCTTGACAAAGACAGAAAAATGGTTTATTACTATTGAACCTTTTAAAAATTGTTAATATCAACAGAGGAGGTTTGCAATATGAAGATGACGAAGGCGAAAGGGATTGTAGCCGTGTTATCAATGGCAGCATTCATGGTTTTTTCGCAGGGCGCGATCAACGGGGCATTCGCTGACGATGCTCAAAAGGCAGCAGGGGCGGCCACTAATGGTGCTGTGGCAGCAGGCGGCAGCACGACTGGAACCGCAGGGACTGCTGCAGGCGCCGCAGCTGCTGGAGGGGATGTCTCATTTGCGCCTGCCGCCGCGGCGGCAGCAGCCGGCGCTGCCGGCGGAGGAGCCGCCGCAGCAGGTGTTGCCGCGGGTACTGTAATAGCCGGTGTAGGACTGGCTGGGGCAGCGATAGCGGCTGTTGCCGGCGCTTCGGGTGGTAACGGTAACGGGACTACATCACAGCATACGACAACCAGCCATCACTGATTATCATCTGTAGCGGATCGGGAGGCTGAATTATATTTTTTCAGCCTCCCGATATGTGGAGTTTTATGACAAAGATCAAGACTGCTGCGATTTGCATGGCATTTGTTTTAGCCTTTGTGTTCAGTCTGCCGCTGTATGCCGCGGATCTTTCCTTCGATGAGAGCCCCCTTGTCTCTGCAAAATCTTTTTTTCAGGATTTGGAGTCGCGGAATTTTCAGACCGTCTGGGCCGATCTGACAATGAAATCGAAAGAGACGATCGTTAAAGACGTGATTAAGGAGACCAGAAGATCGGGTGCGCCCTCTTCGAGCGAGCGGATAATGAACGACTTCAAAGTCGGCGGCCCGGCTGCTGTTGCATACTGGAAGGCATTTCTGGATAATTTTGACCCTGACAAGGCGCTGAGAAAGAGCAGTTGGAAAATGGGGAAGGTCGGCAAGAATGAAGCTCAGGTCATCATTAAGTATCGAAGGGCCGAGGACCCTGCAGTGCTTCGGATGTTCAGGGAGGACGGCGGCTGGAAGTTAGGACTGACCGAGACTTTCTGGACGAGAAAGATATTCTGATGGTCTTTCAGCTTTTTCAGCTGTGTCTTCATTGAAAGAGATCTTATAACGAGAATTGCTGGATGCCCCGAGCGGGATTTTTTATTTATTCACTCCCCATCAAGGCACACCTTCTGTTTGTCTGCGCGGCTGACGGCCAGTCATGCATTGGTGTGAAGGATTTATGCTGAAATTCCTTGACATTTAAAACGTGCGAATGTATAGTATTTTGTTGCTGGTGAACCACAATATATTAAAGTAGCAGATGAGAGGCGCGGTTGTTTTTTTTGTTTTTGAGCACCGTATCACGCATGATGCGTGGTGGCCGGTTGTAGCATGCGGGGAAGTTATTCGTTGGTTCTCGCCCTTTATCCGTGGAAAAACAAAATTGACAAAGGTGAAGCTTGTCTGGAGTATTGCGGTTCTCGTTAATCGCTCATAAACATTGAGGCTTAGTGTGGGGAACAGAAAGATGTCTATGAAAAAGAGCACTGTCTTTGCCGCGGTAACTATTGCCATGCTCCTGCTGTCGGCATGCGCAACTTATAACGACCTGAAGCCCGGCACGGTGAGGGACATAACCGCAGAACAGGGCGTAGTCCCGGCGTCCGGCATAAAGGAAGAAGAAAGCGTACAGTGGAGAGACGGGAACCTCTACTTCTTCAAGAAGAGGACCGTTACTCATGTGGCGCCGGAGGGCGGGTCCCCTATCGTCGAGCAACAAACGGTAACGGTTCCTTCAGCAAAGGAAACGCCTCCTCCCTCCGATTACATCGTAGGTTCGAATGACGTCCTCTTCATTAACGTAAACGGCGACCCCATGTTTTCGAGCGCATTCGGCGGAACCATAGGAAGTTATGTTGCAGGCGCACCTGCGGGGGGCACGCCTGCGGGTTATACTTCGAAATCGCTTCTGGGAAGCCGTGTTGACGGCAACGGGAACATACAGGTGCCTTTTATCGGGGTGGTGAAGGTGGGAGGCATGTCGCTGACAGCGATTCAGTCCCGTCTCGAAGAACTATTCCGCAAATATATGAAACAGCCGTGGGTGGTTGTAGAGGTCGTGGACTATAAGAGCCATCCACTCTATCTTATCGGGGAATTCAGAAATTCCGGCACCTTCTACATGGACAGGCCGATGAATCTTCTTCAGGGCCTTGCCCTCGGAAACGGTTATGATTCAACCGCTAACCTCGCAGGCGCCCGTCTCATCAGGGAGGAGAAGATTGTCCCCATAGATATTTATTCCCTGCTGACAGATGGTGATTTGCGCCAGAACATCTGGCTGAAGCCCGGGGACACCATCTTCATACCGGATAACAAGAACCAACAAGTCTTCATATTCGGCGCCGTGAAAAAGCCGGGGCCCGTGCCTATTCCTCCGGCAGGACTCAATCTTGCCCAGGCGATCGGAAATTCCGATATACGCGACACCGGGTACGACATTCATCATATCCGCATCATCCGTTCGCTTTCGGTCACTCACGGGGAGCTTATTGTGGTGGACTTCGACAAGATACTCAGGGGCGAGGCGCTTCCTCTTCCCCTCAAAGATGGGGACATCATCTTTGTTCCAAAGAGCGGGATAGGGAACTGGGATGACGCGATCGCCGAGCTGCTGCCTTCGCTTCAGGCGATAAGCGCTACTTTGCAACCGTTTGTGAATATCAAGTTTTTGATGAAGGATTAAGGAATAAGCATGGACAGTTCACAGGATAAAGTTATTCAAGAAGACGAAATAGATATCAGGGAATATGCAAACATACTGCTTAGGCGCAGAAAGACCTTTCTTATCGTTTTCGCGCTTGCTTTTGTCGGGGTAGCCCTTGTCACCTTTTTCATGAAGCCGGTCTATGAGGCAACGGGAAGCTTCCACGTCAATAACGAAAAGATGACGGGGGGCATTCTTCAGGATCTGTTGCTCAGCCAGGAAGATCCTGTGGAGACCGAGATTGAGATCATACAATCGCGGTCGAATGCCGAAAAAGTGGTCAAGAGGGTGCATCTCGACTGGGAGGTATCAAAGGCGTCGGATGGGCTTGACGTCAAGGTACTCGATTTCTCGACCGCAACAAAACCTGCGTACGATGACGAGTTTTACTATTACGTCGAGCTTACCAACAACGGGGGATATAAGCTATGGGATGACAATAGTCTGATTGGCCGCGGCCCCCTACTTGGAGAGGGGAAGAGCGGCGAGTTGCTGCAGGGCAAGGGGATCAATCTCCTCATCAACGTTCTTCATGGCAAGCCGGGGGACAGTTTCCGCCTTACTTTATACAACTTTGGTGATGCGGTAAAGGAATTTCAGAAAAAATTGGATGTGAAGGAAGCAGGCACAAATACGGACATCGTTGATGTGGCATATCCTAATATCGATCCGGAAATTGCCAGAAATGCCCTGAACACTCTTTTTGAGGTATACATTGCGCAAAACATAGGATTCAAGAACGCCGAAGGGCTCAAGACCGAGGAGTTCATCGGCAAGCAGCTGGACAAGGTGCGTACGCAGCTGGATGCCGCGGAAAAGAATTTAAAGGAATACAAGAGCTCTGTTCACCTGGTGGATCTCAGCGCGCAGGGTCAGCAGCTGGTCACCACCATTGCCGCGGCAGAGACACAACGGGCAGCCGTCGACCTCCGGAAAAAACAGCTGGAGTTTGCCCTCACCGCGTTGAACGACTCCATGCGGAGCGGCAAGGTGTATTCACCGGCGGTGACGCAGGATGATCCCGTCGTAGCGGAGATGGCAGGAAAACTGGCCGACCTGGAGACACAGAAGAAGGGGCTTCTTGCCCAATACACGGAGAACCATCCAGCCGTTCAGGCTGTCGAGGAGCAGATCAGAGAACTGCAGCAGAAGATCTTGGATACTTACAACACGGGGCTGAAGAATGTCGCGAAAAACGAAGCGGACGTGACGCGGCTGTTGAACACTTACGAGGGCAAGATGGACCAGCTTCCCGAGACGGAGAGGCGGCTGGCAAAACTCCTGCGCGATGATAAGGTCGGTGCAGATACCTATACCTTCTTGCTTCAACAGGGAGAACAGGCCAGCATTACGGCTGCCTCAACACTCGGGAACATATCAATCGTCGATCCGGCCAAGACGGCCGAAAAGCCTATAAGACCGAAGACGGCGCTTTATCTTTTAGGGGGATTCTTGCTGGCACTTATGTGTGGGACGGCAGGGGCCTTTACCGCCGAGTTCATCGACGATACCATCAAAGACACCGATACCGCAAAAAGGGTGTTCGGTACTTCCTTACTTGCTGTGATCCCGTATCTTTACGGGGGCGACAGGAGGGATGGCGGGAAGAGGGCGATTGCGCCTCTTGCTATGAGGGAAAGGTCGCTTGTTGTTCACCTTGAGCCGAAATCTCCGGCGGCGGAAACCTTCAGGAGCCTGAGGACGGCCGTCCACTTTGCTGCTGTCAGCCGCAAGCAGCAGCAGGTGTTTACGATTACAAGTACGTTCCCCAGTGAAGGCAAAAGTACGGTTGCCGCAAATCTCGCGGCGACCATTGCCCAAACCGGAGGCCGGACCCTTGTAATAGACTGTGACCTGCGACGTCCTTCGCTACACGAGATATTCGGATGCGAGAAGGTCCCCGGCATCAGTGATGTCCTTGCGGGAGATCGTGACGTGGATAACGTAATCCGCAGCACCGGCGTGTCGGGCCTCGATTTTATAAGCGCCGGGACCATTCCCCCGAATCCTTCCGAACTGATCGGATCGGAGCCCATGTCGAGGCTCATCGACCTGCTTAGCGAACGGTATGACCGGGTGATTATCGATGCGCCTCCGGTGCTGGCTGTGACGGATGCGCCGCTTCTAACGGCAGCTTCGAATATGGTAGTGCTTGTAAATGCTGTCGGTAAGGTGCCTGCGAAGGCCGCCCTTCGGGTGAGGGAAGTACTCGATACCGTCGGGGCGTCCGTGATAGGGGTGGTTATGAACGATCAAACGACATCGGGCATGGGTTATGGTTATGGTTATGGTTATGGTTATAACTATTATCATTATTACGGGGAAAAAGACCAGTCCGAGAAAGAAAGAAAGCCCTGGTGGAAACGCTTATTCAACAGAAGTAAGAACTGAAAGTCGGATTAGCAGTGATTAGCGAAAAGATGATAAAGAACGTACGTGAACGGTGCACGAAAAAAAAGGCAAAAGAGGATTCATTGACCATTCCCTTTTTGCTGTTCAACGGTTCAGGGTTTTTTGCATGATTGACTGCCATTGCCATCTGTTGCCCGGTATGGATGACGGGCCCAAGACGATTGACGAGTCTGTGGAAATCGCCCGCATACTTGCGGATGCAGGTTTCAGGGAGGTATACTGCACCCCGCATATGATAAAGGGCGCCTTCGACAATAGCGATGCCGAACGCCTCAAACAGGCTGTTGCCGGGGTCCAGTCGGAAATAGACAGGCACTCCATTCCGTTGAGACTCCGGGCGGGGCTTGAATATTATATGGACGAATTCCTTCCGTCTTTGCTCGATGAAGCGCTTACCTTTGCCGGGTCCGGGCTTCTCATGATAGAGGCACCGAGCCGTGCAACCCAGTCGCTGGTAAAGGAGAGTATTTATCAGATTGTTCGCCGCGGTTACACACCTCTTCTGGCCCATGTTGAGCGGTATGAGTTTGTAGGGTTGCTTGCTGACAGAGAAACCGGAAAGACTGGAAAGAAGAAAAGTCTCTTTGATGCATTGCATTACCGGTTCGCCCGGGTGATGACGGCGGGTCAGGGGCAAAAGGAACGAGGCGTCGGGTCGACAATACTGACTGTCGAAGAACTTTGCTCAACGGGCTGCCTCTTTCAGGGCAACATCGGCAGTTTTGCAGGCATTTATGGCGAAAGAATCCGGGAAAGAGCTGTTTCTTACCTCGAAAAAGGACTCTATAACAGACTTGGCAGCGATGCTCATCGTTCCAGCGGCCTTGCCGAGTGGCTTGAGAGGGGAATGCAGACAGTGAGAAACATAGCAGGCGAAGAGGGACTGAGAAGGTTGACCGGCAAGCAAATGTGCGAGCGGTCCGGGCATGTTGGGGATTTTGGACTCGCAGGGCGGATTGTGCTGACACCGTAATGACGGTTCTGAGCGGGAGTAGATATTAATCTTTTGCGTGAAAGGGGAGTATCATGAGTGAAAAAGTGATAATCTTCGGGGGAGACGGTTTCTGCGGCTGGCCTACGTCGCTTTATCTTTCGCAGCAGGGGTATGATGTCACAATCGTTGATAATCTGAGTCGCCGCAACATCGATAATGAGCTAGAGGCGTATTCGCTGACGCCGATCAGTCCGATGGGGACGCGCATTCAGACGTGGAAGGAGTTGACGGGTAAAGAAATAGCATTCGTCAACATCAATATTGCCGAGAATTACCACCGGCTGCTGACACTGCTCAGAGAGATTAAGCCGAGGGCGGTTGTTCACTTTGCAGAGCAGAGGGCCGCACCGTATTCGATGAAGTCGGCCTATCATAAGAGATACACCGTTAATAACAACATAAACGCCACTCACAACGTTCTCTGCGCCATTGTCGAATCCGGCCTAGATATTCATGTGGTGCATCTCGGCACGATGGGCGTTTACGGATACGGGACTGCCGGCATGGAAATCCCCGAGGGTTACCTGAAGGTGCTTGTAAATGTCGACGGAGAGCAGAAGGATATTGAGATTCTGTATCCCGCAAATCCGGGAAGCGTTTATCACATGACAAAAACACAGGATGCCCTGATGTTTTATTATTACAACAAGAACGATCGCCTGCGGATTACCGATCTGCATCAGGGTATTGTATGGGGCACAAACACTGACGAGACGTTTCTGGATGAAAGGCTTATCAATAGGTTCGATTACGACGGCGATTATGGGACGGTATTGAACCGATTTCTTATGCAGGCAGCCATAGGCCATCCACTGACGGTCCATGGCACCGGAGGACAGACCCGGGCCTTTATCAATATCAGAGACACAGTGAAGTGCATAAAACTTGCGATAGAGCATCCGCCTCTTACGGGCGAGAGGGTGAAAATCTTCAATCAGGCCACTGAAACGCATACGGTGAAGTGGCTGGCGGAGAAGGTGTCGGAGATGACGGCAGCCGATATTCTCTATCTGACGAATCCGAGGGTGGAGGCGCCGGAGAACGAACTGCGGGTATCGAACAGGAAGTTTCTCAGTCTGGGTCTTGATCCCATCACATTGAGCGAGGGTCTCATGGATGAAGTCATTACCATTGCGGAAAAATATAAGGAGAGATGCGACCGATCAAAGATACTGTGCCGGTCCAAGTGGCGCAAAGATATAAAAGATAGTATCACTGACAAGGATATCTCGCTTGCCGGGCGTAAGCCCTGAGCCTTGCGTCGAGATTGCGTTACGCCATGTCCGGTGTATTCACCGATATCGCTGAGATAATCAGTCATGCCGCATTCAGAGCTCAGTAGGCATAACTTGTAAGAGGCGACTTCTTTATGCAACGGTATTTCATTGATAATGCCTCAGAGAAAGGGGCTGCAGGCCTTGCCCCGGTCTCTTTTTTCCTGCTTGTCCTGCTTTTCTTGTCGGAGTTGATATTTGCGAGGCTCCAGGGAGACGCAGATACAAGCAGAATGATGCTGATTTTAATATCGATCGACAGGGTTATAATTCTGAGTGTCCTTTTGTTGACGTACCTTGCCCGGCTCGCCGCCAGAAGGACAAACAGAAACAAGATATTCGATAGTTTGACGATATTCTGGTTTGCGGCTTTTATCCTGGTATCATGTATTGGCGGAGCGGCAGGTCTGATGAGGGGCAATATTTTCCAGTATGCTGCGGGAGATTTGTTTAAATTTATTATCTTCCCCGTCACCATATTGATAGTCGGGTCCAATATGAAAAAAACGCGTTTTCTGAATCGTCTCATCCTTGCAATGGCCGTCCTCTATACGATTTATCTGATTTGCCTGATATACATGTATGTATCCGGCGTTTATAAGCGAATGGACAGGCCTTCGTCTATATACATATTCCCTCTTATGCTGCCCCTTCTGTTTTATCTGAAGTCCATCTTCAGGATGCCTAAGGTGTTTAGTATGGTTATTGTCTTCTATCTTGTCAGTGCTCCCCTGCTGGTCTGGTATGCGCAATCGTTAAGTCTCGTATTGCAGCTGACATTCATCCCCTTTATGACACTTGCATTCTATAAAGGCTTGTCACGGCGCGTCAAGGTTGCATTTTTGTTGGTGACTGTCCTGGTGCTAGGCATTGTTTACAGCGTGGCGGTCAGTCCCAAGGCCTTCTTTGGCTTGTTGGACAGTATTGCATCTCCCGGTTCCTACTTGACAAAGAAGTTTTATTCGATGAGCAAGTACGCTTTCTCGTTAAAGACCTTGGAGCTTATCGGGGGAGACCGACTCGCTCAGGGTAAATTCATTATGGATTATTTTTCCCGCAATCCGGCCGAGCTTATGACAGGGCAGGGCATGGGCGGTTTCATACGCAATGTATCCTTGTTTGGGGAAAACAACGCATCCTGGCGAGAATTGAATCATTATATTGAAGGAGGCTTTCTGGAAGTATTATATAGAAGCGGAATATTTGGTCTGCTCTGCTATTTTTCAATCTTTGTATCTCTGTTCATCAAGGCCTATCAATGGAGAAGAAAAAATCTTTTTTGCGCCTTTGCAGCGGCATATGCGTCCTATATCTTGATCTTCTCTACTCTTTTGACGGAATTTGTCGGGCAGCTTACCGGTTCGCTGTTTATGATAACCATTTTGTATACCGGCACGTTGCTGATGAACAGAGAATATCGAAGAGAGGCCTATCAGGCGCAGGCTTTTGCATTAGAGAGAAGCCATACTTCAAAGTGTGCAGGCATGAACCTGAGCAATACCTAAGGAAAGGTTTAGGAAATTGCGCTATTCTTTGTGTGTTTTTGGCTGCGCTGAAGGGATAAATGATGTTTAGTGAGTTCTCAACGGTTTTCTTATATAGAATTCTGCTGTCCGTGATTATCTTTGCCACTGACGCGTTGGTTGCCCGCAAACTGGGACCGTCTGGCAAGGGTTACTATTATATTTTATTGGTGTCGCCTCAGATGCTTGCTACGCTGGCTGCAGCCGGTCTCGATTATTCCCTCAATTTTTTTGGCCATAAGGAAAAAGAGCGAATTTCGGTGATTTTTACGACGTCTCTGTTTCTTAGCTTTGTTATTGCCTTTATATTATGCGGTATGTTGTCCCTTGATGTCGCAGGCTCTCTCTCCTGGTTTTATAGAGGCATTCCCAAGCAGCAGCTATTCTCCGTTTACCTTTCTATTGGAGTTGTTTTCAGTGAACTCGCCTTTGCCCTCACGGCCATGTATGCCATGACGATTGGTCGGGTACATAGGTATAGTCAGATGCGCATATTCAGAAGGACGAGCGTCTTTGTCGGAACTGTCGCTACTTTTTATCTCTTGACCTTTTCGCGAGATCAGATCTCGCAGCTTATGGTGGTACAGTTAGCGGCCATTTCATGTTCGATACTATGGTGCCTTCATAAATGTGGTTATAAAATGTCAAGGCCAAATTTTTCGGCTCGCATGCTTTTCAAGGAAGGATTGCAGGCCTACCCCGCACGAGTATCGGAAAGTCTGGTCGGCATTATTGGAAGTCTTCTCCTTGGGATATGGGGAAACGGAACTCAAGTGGGCCTGTTTTCTATAGCTATCGGCATTTCTTCGTTGATACGCTATGTTTCAGATAGCCTGCAAACGGTTTTATTCTCAATGGACGGAAGGAAAAATGCAGGTATACATTTTCAATCTGTAAGGTTCATGTTCGCTTTTGCCACGTTACTGGTTCTTGGAGTGGGGACCATTTCGACGTTTTTTATTCCGATAATATTCGGCTCCGCCTTTAAGGGCAGTGTGATGCTTTTATGGTTTATATTGCCCGGCGCTGTCTTTTATTCAGTCATTGATACAATCTCACCCTATATCGTCCACAGAGGTCTATCACGTCTTATCAGCATTGGCTATTTGCTCGGTCTCGGAGCGAATGTGATCCTGAATATTTTCTCGATTCCCGCCTTCGGTGCCGCCGGCGTGTCAGTCGTGTACTCAATTTCTTTTGCGTTGAGCTGTATGGTAATGGTCGTAGGCGTCGCACGGGTAGAAAAGGTGAGGGTGGTAGATCTCGTTCTACTCAAGGTTTCAGATTTTGAAAAGATGAAAAACGTGTTTTATCGGAGATTCGGATATATACAGTAGTCATGATATGCAGTACGTTAAATCGCGCCAGAAGGAGGATTCACAGAATGTTTTCCAATATCATTCGGCTTCAGACGTTGGCAATAGTCTTTGTTGTATTGATGCTGACTGGACGAGTTTATGCAGGACCTCTCAAAACCGAGGGATTGCCTCAACCTCCAAACGGAAAGGAATGGAGTCTGGTCTGGCACGACGAATTTGACGGAAACGAGCTTGATGCCGGAAAATGGCAGCTGCGTACCGGGCCGAGAAAGGCAGGAATGTGGAGTGCCGACAATGTTGTGGTGAAAGACGGGCAACTTGTCCTGAAGACCAGGTTAGTCGACGGAGTATATACCACCGGTGCGATCTGGTCTCGGGACCGGTTCGAGCACAGATATGGTCTTTATGTTGTAAGGGCCAGGCTTCCACGCGAAAAAGGGCATTGGGCGGGGGCCTGGTTATATTCGGATTCGGTGAAGAACGTAGGCAACGAAGGTCGGGACGGGACTGAGATGGACATTGTTGAACAGGTCACCATGAAGAGACGGATACAGCACGCCCTTCATTGGGATGGATATCTCGAACATCATCAACATGTAAATAAAGAGGTTGCTCTGATGAATCCGGACGGGTACCATGTATACGCGCTTTGGTGGACTCCCACCGAATACCATTTTTATGTCGACGGCGTAGAAACATGGACGACAAATGCCGGTGGAGTTTCGCAGGCGCCTGAGTTCATTCAAATAACTGATGAGATTGCACCCTGGGCCGGAGACATCAGAAATGCGAAGCTGCCTGACTTCTTTTATGTTGATTATGTCAGGGTATACGACTTGAAATCTTCACGATAGATTGTGCAGACTGTACGGGTACAAAATTCGACAATGCTATTGCGCGGCCAGGGGTAGAATTCATGAGAGATAAGAAGACACACGAATATTTTGACCGGAATACACCGAAGTACCCGGCCGGGAATTTGATGTTTGCTGCTGACTACATGAGGAGGCATGCTCGCAAGACCGCCAGACTTATAGACGTGGGGTGCGGGGACGGGGAGAGCCTGTCTATGTTGAAAGACAAGGCCGGCCTGAGTGATTTAACCGGCATGGATATTACTATGCACTACCTTGCAAAGGCGCAGGAAAGAACAGGCTGTAATATTGTCCTCGGCTCGATCCTCGATGGTGAACTGGTGAAAGCCAGACGCGGCTCCTGGGATTTCGTAGTCATGAAGGCGGTGCTGCATCATCTGATCGAAAAAAACCGTGCAAGTTCGTATAGAGCGGCAAGGACTGCCATAAAGAACAGCCTTTCGCTGTTAGGTCAGGATGGTCGTCTTTTTATTTACGAGCCGGCTCATGGCCCAAAATTCCTGATGGATCTAGTTTTTCATGTAAAAAAGGTATTCAGTCATCTTTCGAGCAACAGGATAGAATTGACTCGCAAATGGCTCAATATTGGGCAGCCGGTCGTATCGTATTACGAACCCGGCCAAATTGAAGCAATGGTAAAAGAGGCCGGAGGCGAGATAGTTGAGTCGAGGGTAATAGACACGAAGAGACTGGGATATGTCATTAAGCGGACGGGTGTCGGTCTGGTCATAAAGAAAGGGCGCAGGTATGATGCCAATCGGTGAGCTGCCGCTGAACTTATTTTAGCTTAACTGAGGATCCTCAGCGTGGACATGGCCCGAGTGCAAACGCATTGAGCATATTGATGTTGCGGAGGGAGCAGTGACAGCACTTATTATTTTTTCTACATCCTTCATCCTTTTTTGTTACATATATGGCGGGTATCGTTACATTCTTCATTTTCTTGTCTGGCTGAGGCGCTTGGTCGGGAGCCGGCCACATTCGCACGCTCAGGAAGAAAGGTCAACTCCCGGCGTGACGGTTTATTTCTCGGCCCTGAACGAGGAATCGAATGTCACTGAGCGGCTGGAGAATTTGTTTTCGATGGAATATCAAGGTACGGTTGAGATTGTTGTCGTCTCCGACGGTTCCACTGACGGCACGGTAAGGCTTGTGAAGGAGGCAATTGATGCGAATCCCTCGAGGGACATCAGGCTTATAGAGTTTAAGAGTAATCGCGGACCGGCGGCAGCTCAAAATGAAGTTGCTGTAGCCGCCAAGTACGATATTCTCTTGAGCACCGATGCAGAGACGAGATTCTCGCGAGATCTCCTAAGAGAGATGGTAAAGCCGTTTTCGGACCCGAGGGTCGGGGTAGTTGGTGGAAAGGTAATTTACCTGCCCGAAGGCTCCGCGATAGGAGAGGCGTATGGACTCTATCGAAGTGCTGAATATGACATGCGCCGAAGTGAAACCGAACTCGGCATTGGTTTCCAGGTTGACGGGCCCTGTACGGCATACAGAAAGGAAATATGGGAACCAATAAAGGACTATGAAGACGTGGACCAGGTGATATCACTCATTGCGAGAAAGAAGGGTTTTCTTACGGTTCAGGCGGATGAGGCCGTCTGCTATGACCGGGCAAATTCAAGCAGACGAAAGGAAATCCGACAAAGGGCGCGAATGACGAGAAAGGGACTTCTTTCCAAACTCGGGCGGTGGGGAATAAGCGATATAGTAAGACATCCGTTTTTTTCCTTGGCGCTCTTTTCCCACAAGCTCGTGAGATATTTCACGCCTGTCCTTCTGTGCATTATCTTTTTTTCCGGGGCATGGCTTGCTTCTGTCACGGGGCATGGGATGGAGACATTTGCGCTGGTTTGCGGAGTGGCGACGTTGTTCTTTGCAGGATATTATCTTAATATGCCGGCCTTGAGGAAGATATCCGAGAGTCTTGTAAGCTTTGTATACGCAAATATAGGCTTTGCGATAGGGATACTGCAATGGATTTGGGGCGACAGGGGAGGCAGCTATAAGCCGACGGGGCAGCTCTGATATTAAATGAATAAGCGGCGATGAAAAGCACTGGAAATGGAATGATCGCCAGGGAGCTCTAATGAAAGTCCTCGTCGTGGGAGGCGCAGGATATATCGGCTCCCACATGGTCAGGGAACTCATAGACAAGGGACATGATCCTATTGTCTTTGACAGTCTTGTTACTGGGCACGAATGGGCTGTGCCCTCCGGTAGGCTTGTAAAAGGAGACCTTTCCGACGGGGAAGCGTTGCGAGGTGTTTTTGCTCGATATCATCCGGACGCGGTTATGCATTTCGCTTCTTTCATCGAGGTCGGAGAATCGGTGGGGAACCCTCTCAGGTATTACTACAACAACGTCTCCAATACGGTAACCCTTCTTTCGGCGATGGCTGAGGCGGGCGTAAGGCGTTTCGTCTTTTCCTCTACCGCTGCTGTCTATGGTACGCCTGCTGCAGTGCCTATCGCTGAGGATGCGCCGCTTCGCCCTGAAAACCCTTACGGCCGGACGAAGCTGATGGTGGAGCAGATGCTTGCAGACTGCAGGAGGGCGTGGGGACTCAGTTATGCGAGTCTTCGCTATTTCAATGCTGCCGGTGCGCATGCATCCGGAGAGATCGGTGAGGCCCATGAGCCCGAGTCTCACCTGATACCGATCGTTTTGCAGGCCGCTCTCGGCAAGAGAGAGACGGTGACTATCAACGGCGAAGATTACGATACTCCGGATGGCACCTGCATACGTGATTTCATCCACGTGTGCGATCTTGCCGAGGCGCACACACTTGCCCTCGACGCGCTTGCTGTACGCGACAGCGCGGCGATGACATACAACCTGGGCAACGGCAGAGGGTATTCCATAAAAGAGGTGATAGAGGTCTGCCGCGAGGTGACGTGTCGGAGCATTCCTGTAAAGACTGGGCCGCGGCGACCCGGTGACCCGGCGCGACTGGTGGCGTCCTCGACCCGGATTATTGATGAGCTTGGATGGCAGCCGCATCATGGTGAATTGCGGGAGATCATAGAGAGTGCCTGGCGGTGGCACAAGAAGTGAGCCTGGTGTTATCTTCAATCGGTAGATCCGTAGATTGACAAGAATCGTTGTGTGTTGCCGGTTTGGAATAACCCCTTCGCTCCAGACAGAATTCAATTTAGCGCCAACGCAGTCTTGGTGCGGGTTCATACGGGCCGTTAGAGATGTCATATCGGACTGCCTGTCCTTTACTTTTTAAAACCGGAATGGTTAAAATTTCCAATTCATCTGTTGAAAGGAGAGGGCTATGGCGAGAAAGGACTATTTTTTCACCTCGGAGT
>JAWOKY010000096.1:0-15409 GCA_033853975.1 Thermodesulfovibrionales bacterium | reverse complement strand
GAGCCGCGTCAGCGGCGTTTTTGGCTCCGGCGAGGTGGTGACAGGGCCCGGCTCTGCGATCGGGGCCGCGGCAAGCGGCCACCGCTCGGCAATGGCGATACACCTCTACCTCCAGGGGGAGACGATCGAGGGCAACCTGCCGTCCTATGAAAAGGAAAAGCTCCCGCAGATGCCGCAGGAGGTGATCGAGAGAATAAGCAAGGAGCCGAGAACTGAGATCAAACACCTGCCGCCCGAAACCCGATGCGGCTCGTTCGTTGCGTTCGAATTCGCCTATGACGAGGAGGCGGCGCTCAGGGAGGCGGGACGCTGCCGCGGATGCGCAGGCGGAGCAGTCGTCGACAAAAACAAATGCATGGCCTGCCTCACCTGCCAGAGGGTCTGCCCCTACGGCGCCCCGGTGGTCACGTCGGTATCAGAGATCAGGCCCGAATACTGCCAGGCATGCGGTCTGTGCGCTCCGGAATGTCCGGGCGAGGCGATAAGCATGGTGAGCTACGATGTGAGGGAACTCCGCGATACGATGCCGTCTTTTGTGGGCGCTGTCGACCAAAACCGGAAGGCCCCGGTGATCGCTGCGTTTCTCTGTATGCACCACGTGGGCGTGATGGGGTTTCAGGTCCCGGAGAATGTGCGAAAGGTGCCTGTTCACTGCACGAGCCGCATCGATGTAAACGATATTCTGAGGGCGCTTGAATGCGGGGCCGACGGCGTTGCGGTCGTGCGCTGCTCAGACGGACGCTGCAAATACAGAGGGATAGAGCACCGCGTTACTGCCCGTGTTGACCGGGCAAGGCAGCTTATCGGGATGCTCGGGGTGGAGCAGGGCCGTATAGAACTCCTTACCGCGGATTCGCATGACGGAAAGTCCTACGGCTCGGTCTGCGCCGACTTCTCAGAGCGGATAAGACAGATAGGATTGAGAAATGCAAAATAGAATGTTTTCAGAAACCGATAAAAAGGAGTTGGGACTATGATCGTTGGATCACAAAAGCCGATTGAAGAAATCTGGAACATGGTGAAGGACTTCAAAAGGGTCCTCGTGTTCGGTTGCAACACCTGTGTTGCGATCTGCCATGCCGGGGGAGAGAAGGAGGCCGAGACGATCGCCACGCTTCTTCGGATGAGGGCATCGCAGGAAGGCAAGGGCATGGAGGTGAATTTCATGTCCGTCGTGCGCCACTGCGAGCCTGAGTATTTCGACCCGGTGATTGACGAGGTGAAGAAGTACGATCTCGTCCTTTCGACCGCATGCGGGGTGGGCGTAAACTTCCTCTCCGACCGGACAGGGACGGTCCCGGTTTATCCGGGGATCAACACCTCCTTTTACGGGGCGGTCTCTGCGCCCGGGATATTCGAGGAGCTCTGCGCCGGATGCGGAAACTGCATCCTCCACCTGACAGGCGGGATATGCCCGATCGCACGTTGCTCAAAGACGCTGATGAACGGCCCCTGCGGAGGAACGAACAAGGGCAAGTGCGAGATCAGCCAGGACGTTGACTGCGCCTGGTACCTGATCGTCGAGCGGATGAAGAAGCTCGGAAACCTCGAAAAGCTTGCGGAGATCCAGCCGCCGCGCAACTGGTCGACCTCCCGTGACGGCGGGCCAAGGAGGGTGTCGCTTGAGCACATCAGGGCATACGAGGAGCAGGAAGAGAAGAAATCCGGGACAGCGGGAGGAAAGAACTGATGAAGAGCGGAAGCAACCTTGAAAGAGTAATAAAGAGCGGTCAGCCCGCCGTAACGGCGGAACTCGGTCCCCCCATGTCGGCCGATGGCCATGAAGTCACGAAGAAGGCGAACATCCTGAAGGGCTTCTGCGATGCCGCAAACATCACCGATTGCCAGACGGCGGTGGTGCGCATCTCGAGCATCGCCGCGGCAGTTCTTGCACTTCGGGAAGGGCTCGAACCGGTCATGCAGATGACCTGCCGGGACCGAAACCGTATCGGCATACAGGCCGACCTTCTGGGCGCCGCTGCCCTTGGGCTCAAAAACTGCCTCTGCCTCGCAGGTGACCACCAGAAGTTCAGCGCAGCCGGAAGGCTGAAGGGTCATCCGGGCGCGAAGAACGTCTATGACATCGACACCTGCCAGCTTGTAGGAATCCTTAAGAAGATGCGGGATGAGGGGCTTCAGGAAGGAGGAGACCCCCTCGAAGTTGCACCGAAGTTTTTCATCGGCGCCTCATGGACCCCTATGGGAGACCCGATCGATTTCAGGCCGATGAACCTCCTTAAAAAGGTGAACGCAGGCGCGGATTTTATCCAGACCCAGGGCATCTACGACATAGAGCTCTTCAGGGCCCAGATGGAAAAGATCAGAAACATGGGGCTGCATGAGCGGACGGCGATCCTGGGCGGGATCATCGTGCCGAAGTCGGCGATGATGCTTAAGTACATGGACTCCTCTGTTGCCGGTGTCTCTGTTCCGAAACCCCTCATCGACAGGATGAACAAGGCCAAGGCAGCTGCCGGCGATGACAAGAAGAAGATGAGGGAACTCCAGGAGGCAGAGGGGCTTAAGATAACCGTCGAGCTGATTCACCAGGTCCTTGAGACACCCGGCATAAAGGGCGTGCATATACAGGCGATCGAGTGGGAGACGGCGATCGAAGGTATCGTGAAGGCCGCCGGACTCTACCCGAGGCCGACTTTTCCTGCAGAATAGTTTTTTTACGGGCTGGGGCGTGGCATACCATGCCCCAGCTTCCTCTCAAAGACCGATATCTTCCCCGATCTTTTTTTCCATAAGATAGTAAATCCCGCCACTGCGATAGTTGCGGAGCCGGGCATGCGTGAAAAACGCCACAGAATCGGCAAATTATTATTATGATTCACGTAAACGCAGACGTAACCGCTCGTCATTCATGCCGGAGATGCCGGTTATTCCGCGGAATCTGAGGAGCCTCCGACTATGGCCGTTTTTCATCACACCCGACTCCTCTGGGACAAACTTACTGGGGCTGCTTAATACCGTGCTGCAATAAATGTTGGCGACGAGGGAGGCGGCACGAAAAGCCCTTTTGCAGCGATACCTCGTGGCATCGGAAGCCACTATTCATAAGAAGAGCAAGCAATCGCGGAAGATAAGTGCCTGAGTGTGCGACGCCATGCCCTGATCAAATCTCATCGCCTTAAAATGGGTTTGAGAGATGCCTTCCTTATCGTATAAATCGGTCTATAATTAATCATATAATCATATCCTCTAAGACGATGGAAGACATCAAAAAGAACCTCATAGAAACTGTGACGTTCCTCTCGGAAGGAATCGGACGGAGGAGCTACCGGGATATCCCTCAGCTCGATGCGGCCGCCGATTATATCGAAGGGAGGTTCCGCTTAGCCGGCTGTCCTTCCAAAAGACAGTCCTTCAGTTTTCTGTCGGGCACCTATCATAACATCATCGGTGAAGTGGAAGGTACGCTGCCGGGGAAAGACGGCATGCTGATCATCGGCGCCCATTACGATACGGACACAGCAACGCCCGGCGCAGACGATAACGCATCCGGCGTTGCGGCTCTTCTGGAACTTGCCCGTCTCGCCGTGGAGTCGCCGCCGGAAAGGACGGTCCGTTTTGCTGCATTTACTCTCGAAGAGCCGCCCGCCTTCATGACAAGGTCGATGGGGAGCTATGTCTACGCAAGAAGCGTCAGAGACGAGGCGGTGAATGTACTGGGCATGATCTCCCTCGAGATGGTGGGGTTCTACTCGGACGAGGAGGGGAGCCAGTATTACCCGGCCTCCCTGTTCAGACTCTTCTATCCAAAGAGGGGGAACTTCATCGCATTCGTCGGAAACATCTCTTCGAGGCCCTTCACGCTAAGGATGAAGCGGCTTTTCAGGGCTGCCTCTTCGGTGCCTGTTGAGTCGCTTAACGCCGTGTCGATCATCCCCGGCGTGAACTTCTCGGACCATCGAAATTTCTGGAAATTCGGCTATCCGGCCTTCATGATCACAGACACCGCCTTCTACAGAAACCCCAATTACCACGCCTCTTCAGACCGGGCAGGAACGCTCGATTACGATCGGATGACCGCGGTCGTGAAGGGGCTCTTCGAGGTGGTCCGCACTCTCTGAAGGCGGGGCGGGTTTCGTGGTATAATCGTCGATGCGTTTTATAGCAGACCTGCATATCCACTCGAAATACTCCAGGGCAACAAGCAGGGACATGTCGCCCGAGAGCATCTGGAGATGGGCCCAGTTAAAGGGGATCGCGGTGATCGGCACGGGAGACTTCACCCACCCCGGGTGGTCAAAGGAGCTTCAGGAGAAGCTCGAACCCTGCGGAAACGGCCTTTTCAGGCTGAGGGAAAAATTCGGCAAGGCAGATGTTCCCGAATCCTGCAGGGCCGATGTCTCTTTCCTTCTTTCGGCCGAGATCAGCTGCATCTTCAGCAGAAACGGCAGGACCAGAAAGGTGCATGCCCTCATCTTTGCGCCCGACTTTTCGGTAACGGCAAGGATAAGCGCGGCCCTTTCGAAGATCGGAAGGCTCGAATCCGACGGCCGGCCGATCCTCGGTCTCGATGCCAGGGACCTTCTTGAGATAGTCGTCGACTCCTCTTCCGAGGCGATGTTCGTTCCTGCACATGCCTGGACACCCCATTTTTCGGTCTTCGGGGCTGCATCGGGTTTCGATTCCCTCGATGAATGCTTCGGAGACCTCACGCCCCATATCCACGCGATAGAGACGGGGCTTTCCTCCGACCCTCCCATGAACTGGAGACTGTCGGCACTCGACGGCATAACGCTCATCTCGAATTCCGATGCACACTCGCCCGCAAAGATCGGCCGCGAGGCGAATATGTTCGAAACAGAGGTCGCCTATGCCCCGATCATCGATGCGATCCGGACACGGAAGGGCTTTGCGGGCACGATAGAGTTTTTCCCCGAGGAGGGGAAATATCATAACGACGGCCACAGGGCCTGTGAGGTCAGCCTCTCGCCGAAGGAGACGATAAGGGAAAACTACAGGTGCCCGGTATGCGGCAAGAAGGTTACGGTCGGCGTCATGCATAGGGTAGAACTGCTTTCTGACAGGGAGGATGGTTTCAGACCCGGAGGCTTTCCACCCTTTGTCTCGATAATCCCGCTTCAGGAGATCCTCGCAGAGACGCTCAGCGTGGGGGTAAACAGCAAGAAGGTAGCCGGGGCGTACATGACGCTCCTAGAAAGGATCGGAAACGAGTTCAGGATACTCATGGACGCCCCTCCTGGGGAGATCGAAGAGGCCGGTTCGACACGGCTTGCAGAGGCGATAGGCCGGGTGCGTTCCGGGAAGGTCCATATCGCGCCAGGCTATGACGGCGAATACGGCAGGATAAAGATCTTCGAGGAAGTGGCAAGAAAGCCGGTGAAGGGGCAGAAAAGGCTTTTCTGAAGCCGCCGTTACTTCTTGTCGCTACTGTATTTTCCCAATTTCAGCAGAAGCTCGGCTGCGGGTTGGAAGAACTCGTGCTCTTCTTCCCGGACCTTCTTATAGAAGTCGCATCTTCTGCAGTCCCTGAACTTCTGCGCAAAGGTTCCCTGAATCTTGCCGCCGCACATGGTACCCGCAAGGACCCAACAGGCCCTTCCGGCGTTCATGCCGCCGTGAATTCCATCGAGCCTCTGTTCGACCGCGGCGGGGCATGTCCCGAGGTCATGCTCAAATATCCCTGCCGGCTGGCGGCCGCAGCCCTTGAACTCCCAGCAGTTGGGTCTTGAAGTCCCGGCCGGGGTACGCCTGAGGGTCCCGGCCCTCTTCATTTCGAGGGTCTCCATGAACTCCCTTATCAGGTCGGCGTGACGTTTGCTGTCAGTATAAAACTGCTTGACGTAATTCATCGCGCTGTTGGTGCTCTCCCTTCGCATGATGTCCTGGAAATATGCCTCTGCCCCCGTTTCCTCCATCTCAAGGGACAGATCCAACGCATCGTCAAGTGTGATGTCCCGCCTCGCGATCTTTTTCTCTAAAAGCCTGCCTATGTCGAGCGTCTCCTGGATCAACGGGACCATGTCTATCGAGAATTCGGGGGGAAGGGCATCCACGTCCAGAAAGCCCATGGCGACGGTGATGATATCTGCATGACGCGATTCTTCATGCGAAAGAAGCGCAAACAGGGACATCGCCTCGGGGAAGAGGCCTGCAAGGGCTGTATAATTTTTCTCGGCGAGCGTCTCGACACGCAGCGCCATCTCGAGGACCCTGCGCCTTTTCATTCACCCTCTCCCATGGCCACATCGTACTGCCGAAGCGCAGTGTTGTCAACGCACGGGAGCGATTTGACATGGACGTCATTGGGTGATAAGGTGAAAATGTCAGGACATCCCGGAGGTTTTTCAGGGAAGTCCGTAGCACGGACGATGAAAAAGACCGCAGCATTATTCCTCGCAGTATTTCTGTTAGCCATGGCCCAGAGGGCCGGAGCCGGCGGCCCCAAGGACGATAACGGGGTGCTTCTTTGCAGGGCGCTCCAGAAGGTGGATGAGGCGGCGAGACCTTCGCCGACTCAGCGATACGAAGACATATACAACGGTTATTCAAAGGCCCTCTCCGAGGCCGATAGATACTATACCAAGATCCTCGAAAGGGGTCCGCGTGCCGGGGAGGGCGCGCTTCTATCGATATTCGACTACTATCAGGAGGCAGCGACTTTCTGGCGTGCCTATATGAACGACAGGGTCTTCGTCAAAAGGCGGGACAAGACATGGGAGCCGTCATATCCTGTTGACAGCAACCCCTGGCCGGCATGGCTTGAGGAGAGGTTCCCGGGTCTTATCAGGGCGGTCGAAGAAAAAGGTGAAAAAGGATATTTCATAACCGGAGACAAGGCCCTCTCGTACATCTTCAAACAGCTGGGTGAGCTCGTGTGGGAACTTTCGTGCCAGGGTTCTTACTCCGAGTGTCCGGCACTGAACGCAGCCTTGCCCTTCGCGGGCCTCCGGAAGGCCTAGCTCTGTCTTTGTCTGCCTCCTGCAAAGACGACCACCGCCAGCACTACGAAAAAGGAGAGAAACATAACCGCGCAGAGGGCAGACAGACTGAACTTCATGGCTATCCAGGCCCAGGCAGGCAGACTCATCTTCATCGTATGAATAGTCTCTACGATGTCGCCCCGGAAGATCAGCCACCATCCGAGGTACATTCCGCCGCCCAGTCCCGTTGCGATAAGAAGAAACCCGGCAACGGTCCTCAGATTGTATTTGAATTCCCCGGACATCGTCATTTTCTCCATCTATCCCCGATTATACCAAGATGGGAGATTTCGGCAACCCCCTGTCGCCGCTGACGTTACGCGAGTAAGGGGGGAGATTTAGTTGGGCTTTTGGGGTTCCCCTTCGACTATGACTATGACGTCTTTGTCGCCCAGGGCGAAGGCCTCCCGGACGCTCCCCGTCACACTGATCTCAGCCCCCTCCTTGGGCAGCGGCCTGTTCGTGATTACCGTTATCTCGCCCGTCTTGTCTTTGACTACAAAATACTTGAAGAAAAGAAGGCCCGTGACCTCGGTCACCGTCCCGTCTATCGTGACGGTCTTTCCGCTGAAGTCCCGCGGGTCGTCGAGTATCTTTTTGATCGGGGTGACCCTTGCACAGCCTGAAAGCAGGAAGATCAGGGATAGAAGAGATGCTGCGGCTGCGATGCTGCGGCTTCGGAGTGAATTCATCGTTCATCACCTCTGTTTGACATGATAGACTTCACTCAAAGTATAACACGGTTTTCCCCGCCGCCCCCGGTCTTTACGTCGTCTCAAAATTGTATTCAGAAGCTGGATCCTTTATGCGTCATGCCGGACCTGATCCGGCATCCAGTGACTTTTAGGCAGCCAGTGGATACCGGCGTTTGCCGGTATGAAAGCGCGAAGACTATTACGAGACCCTTAATAATATGTCGTGCCTATCTCAAAATCTATTTTTTGTGTAAGTCTGTCATTCCCGCAAGCAAAGCGCGCCTGCCTGTCCGTAGGCAGGTCGGGAATCCTTCTGAAAACAAAGAAAGATTCTGGACAAGCCGGAATGACACAATAGGGCGAAAGTGAACCATTTCAATTTTGAGATGGGTTCTATTCACTTTTGACGGTTTTCCCGGTTATACTAACCTCACTTCATGGGGATCGTCATGAGGGAATTGACCGGGGATAATCGGTTCCTTTCGGCTGCTGAAAAGGGCAGCATCGGCGGTAGCCTGTGCGGATGCAGGCTTATTTATCCGCCGGACTTTTCACCGCAAGCCCCGGCCTGTTAAGCACGTGGGTATAAATCATGGTGGTAGATACATCGGAGTGACCGAGGAGTTCCTGAACAGTGCGGATGTCATAGTGGTCTTCGAGAAGATGAGTGGCGAAAGAATGACGGAGAACATGACAGCTCACCTGTTTATGCAGGCCTGCCTTTCTGGCGGCATTCTTTACGGCTTCCTGAAGAACAGTCTCATGAAGATGGTGCCGCCTTATCTTTTTGGAGCGGGGGTCGGCCGAAAACCTTTCAGCCGGAAATACATACTGCCGGCCCCATTCTTTGGAGGCCTTCGGGTACTTTCTTTCAAGGGAAGGCCAGAGGTAAACCTCTCCAAGACCCTGCGCAAGGTCCTTTTTATGCTGCGCCCTGACCGCTTCAAGGTGTTCCCGGAGGTGTTGCTCGTATCGTCTGGGAAGAACCGTCACGCGGTCTTTCTGCCCCTTGCCGTCCCTTACGATGATCTGCCGTTGCTCGAAATCGATGTCCTTCACACGCAGGCGAAGGCATTCCATGAGTCTCAGCCCGCATCCGTAAAGGAGGCCTGCCATGAGCGCTCTGACGCCGGACAACTGAGCAAGGAGACGATCGACCTCCTCGCGGGTAAGCACCACCGGAAGCCTCTGCGGCCGTTTTGCTTTTGCAAAATCGCCGAGCGAGCCAAAGGGTTCCTTGAGGATCTTCTCATAGAGAAATACAAGCGCGTTAAGCGCCTGGTTTTGAGTATTGGCAGAAATTTCTCTTTCCTCTGCCAGGTATTCGAGGTATTCCCTTACCTGTTCCGGACCGAGTTCTTCCGGCGACTTCAGATTATGGAAGGCGATGAACCGGCGGACCCACTGTTCATAAGCCCTCTCGGTCCGGATGGAATAGTGGCGAACGCGTATCTCCCTGCGGAGCCGCTGAAATATCCCGGAGTACTGCCTATCGATTTCCCCGGGAGGGGCTTCGTCGCGAAAGACAGGCGGTGCTTTCGTGCAAGCCGGCGCAGGATCTTTTGCTTCATGAGTGCCTGTAGGACCGCCGGTGTCGGGAGCGTCTGATGGCGGCCAGGTCAATGCCCATTCGCAATTCAGCACGTCCTGATACAGTATTTTCAATGCATCTGATGCCTGTGCCGCATGCCATTGCTCCAAATTCGGCCTTTCGGCGATACCCTGCAGGAATGCCGTTATCTGTTCTGCGGTCCGGCTTCTCAAGGGCCCGGGCGAAGAGAGTGCAAACCTCTGAGCCCATTTCAGGTACCATGCAGCCCTGGATTTCGGCACCGAGCGACTCAGAACGGCTTCGAGGTACTTTTTCCAGAAGTCATCGATTTGGAAAGAGTTTTTCATTGACCGATCCCCCCAGACTATGATATTCAATATCATAGTGTCTGTGATATTGAATATTCAAGTCCCTGTATATTACATGTTATACGTATAAATAATTAAAGAATGAATAACGACAATAACAGAAAACGTGCCGCATCTCTGGTCCGTGCATATCAAGAAAATAAGATTACGTGGCAACAATTCATGGATCAAACAGCCGAATTAAAAAAAGACAATTTAATTGACGAACTTATCGATTTGGTCGAGCATGAGCCTAAGCGCGGCGGCTTTATGGGGCTAAACAACAAAGAATGGCAGAAATACCAAAGCTCTATTCAGGAAGCCATAGCCGAACTCGAAAAATAAAATGGCCACGTATAACAACGCCTTCAACCAGACGCAGATTAATCCTGGTTTGATTTTCGCAGTGCTAGTTACCTGCGCTGGTTAAGGCCATCGTTAGAGAGCAATGAAAATGAAAGAAATAATAGCGATAATCATCATAATCATCTTCCTTCCGGTTGTTGTTCTTGCCGCTGATTTGTCGGCACCCAAAACTCCAGAGGACATCATTTCAGCCACAAAAAACATACGGAGCACACTATGTAGTCGCGCAACTTTTCGACAGTGACGTTTGGGAGAAAGTCGTTTACCCAGGGATTAGTTCGGGAGATTCAGAATGGCTCAAAGTTGCCAAAGAATTATATCCGGCAACCGATGCCGGAGCTAGCGAAGAAATGAGCGATGCATTATCGATTGCTTTGCTAAAACGGCCATACGCAGCATTACCTATTTTGAAAGAACTTTGGTGGCACGGAACAGTCATTTGTTATTTTGGATGGGACAGTGAGTTCCCAAATATGACTGTGCGGGAATATGTCAATAGACTCGAAAAGGCACTAAAAGAAAGCCCAAACACGGAAATGGCCGAATTGCGGCAATCATGCCTCAGTGGTATCGAGAAAACACGCCAAGAACTTCACCACCACAAACAAAATGACAAATGAAAGACCTTCTAACACCCGGCTCGATCCGACCGGTAATAAAGCTGGTTTGGGTTTAGTAGCGGCTGGTTGCCCCGGCGGCTCAGCCGTAACGTTAGCTGAAATATAAATTAAGGCAAAAAAGGAGGGAATAATGAGCGACGCAAGAGCTATTATCATAGGTCTAATAATTTAAAACCAGGGGCACATCCCATATTTCCATGATGACTGATCCCAAATATTATCAGGCTTCTCAATGCCAAGGATAGCTCGAGCCGTTGCCACCGAGTTTCCGCATCATATTGTTCAGCGCGGGAACAATAGGCAGAATGTTTTTATTAGTCCTGAAGACAGAGAAAGATATCGCTTTTTCCTGATGAAGTATTCAGCGAAATGGGAGTCACCTATTCTGGTCTATTGCTTCATGACCAACCATATTCACCTCCTAGCCCGTCCGCTCAAAGAAGAATCCCTGCACAAGATGATGCAGGGCGTTGCGCTCTGCTATACGCAATATTTCAATAAAACCTATGGCAGAACCGGGAGGCTCTGGGAAAGCCGGTTTCATTCCTGCGCCGTTCAGGAGGAGAAATACCTGTGGGCTGTTGCGCGGTATATAGAGCAAAATCCCGTCAGAGCAGGGATGACAGAACATCCAGAGGATTATCCATACTCAAGCGCGAAGGCCCACGTGCGGGGAGTAAGAGATGAGCTTCTTAATGAGGAGCTCTTTCCCCAGCAGTTGAGACAGGATTATATCTCCCTGCTCAAATCAGACATTCCCGAAAGAGATCTCTATGATATCCGCTATACCGCAAGAACCGGCAGACCATACGGCGGAGAATGTTTTGCAGATATGGTGGGCCAGACTCTTAAGAGACGGCTCACCCCGGGGCGGCCCGGCAGACCAAGCCAACAACAGCAATTATCCTGAAAATGTGGGATGTGTCCCCGATTTTCAAATGGCCTAGACTTCTGTAGAAATGTTTACGGCTTATTTGGAGACATTAGGAAAGCTCCTGACGGAATCGAGCGACTGAGACTTAGAAAAGGCAAACTAGAAAAAAAACTTATCGAGGAGTTGCTCCCGCTGGCACGGTATATCCAGGCGAGATACAGTCATGGCAGACAAATCAAGATCAGATGGATTGACGGTAAACAGAATTATGACGCACGGCTTTTATCTGCTGGCTTCCTTGTGGACAGGCGCTTTGTGCCAAGACGACAATACGTTGAGGTTACAACAGCAGTTCACGAGAACGATCACATTTCACGGCGGCTAACCAATGATGGAAAGCCCGTCTTTGGTGTAAAAGGGATTCAAAAGGATCCTCACAGTGGCAAATACGTGTCTCATCCCTACGTTTATTCAAACAATGAGCTTTCAGAAGATCTTGCGAACAAAATATTAGAAAGAATAAGAACAAAAAGCAAGAAAGAATACCCGAAGGGGACAACGTTAATAATCCAGTGCTTCTTGGATACACTTTTCTTTGAAAGCGAATGGGCATACGCAATGCAACTGGTGGAGAGAGACGCGCCTGCGCATCGGTTCCCCGAAATCTTTGTATTCGAGTCTAACCATCACTATTCCTTTACTCTATATGGCAAGAAAAGAAATGGAAAATAACAAAAGTAGAACAATGTCTTCAACCAGACCGGGAATAGCCGTTGTGGTTTTTTGCCCTGGTTGATTGCCCCGGCTGGTTAAGGTAATCGTTCGATGCAAAATGAATTAAATAGTAGTTATAGAGGACTATTACCGAAACCAACAAAAATATGAACAAAAAGATCATGGAACGTACTTGGCCCATTATTTACGTAGCCTTCGCCGTCGGCACAGTCATTGGGGGATACCGGAGTTTGTCACTGGAGCAGACGCGACAAACCAACGTAGATTGGCTTTTTGTCAGCATCACTTTTGTTATACTCCTTCTCTTCCCTCTCGGTGCGATGGCCTACGGTCGGCGCAGAGGCGTCGAGACTTACCGGCGCCCCAACTTCCGGCGGCAACCTCTTGGCTGGTGGACGGATACTCTGCAACCGATTCGCATATCCCTGATTTTCGCCATGTGCTTTTGTATCGGCTCGGTGTTCGCTCTGCCACACGCAGGTCCGCAGGGCTGGATGTTGTTTTACTGGCATGTGGCTATAGTGGTTGGGTTATTTTTCGGGGAGCGACTTGTTTATCTCGTATTCAGGGAGAGGATTGTCTAACAATCCACTGCAGCGGAGGGCTAAAGGCAGCATAACTGAAATGAAAGAGACATCGAACACTTCAATCAAGGCGACTGGCAATAAGCTGGTTTCGTTTTTTGCTTCGGGCCAATTGCGCCAGCGCCTTATTGTTGTCGTTAAGCCCAAGATAATATGAAAACAAAAATAATAATTCTCATCCTTCTTGCCCTATCGATAGGCGCATGCGGCAGACAAAACGAAAGATTATTAACGGATAATTTAAAGGCAGATAAAATCATAATCGAGAAAAGCAAAAGAAAATTATCATTGCTGTCCGACAGGCAAGAGGTAAAGTCGTACAAAGTCGCGCTTGGCGGCAATCCCACTGGCCCAAAAATGAAAGAGGGCGATGGAAAAACACCGGAAGGATTATATTTGATCGACAGACATAATCCAACCAGCTCCTTTCATCTGTCATTGCATATTTCCTATCCGTCTGCCTCTGATCGCCAACGGGCACAACGCTACGGCGTGCGGCCAGGCGGAGACATTATGATTCACGGCATAAAAAACGGCTTAGGTTGGCTCGGTCCTCTTATCAGCCGGTTTGATTGGACCCAAGGCTGCATTGCTGTTACAAATCCTGAAATCGAAGAAATATATAAAGCGGTACCAGACGGAACACCAGTTGAAATACGGCCATAATGAAAGGCAGGGCTTAACAACCGCATCCAGCAGATGGGGAATAGCGCTGGTTCGTTTTTCATTCTTACCTGCTTGCCCCCGCTGCTTAAGGCAATCGTTGTGCAATAAAAAGGAAAAAAGGAATATGAAAAAGGCAGCCCTTTGCGCGATTGTCGTCATAATATTTACTATGTTTGTCTCTCAAGTCTATGGTGTGCCACCAGAATCACCTGAAGCATTTGTTCGCCGTTTCTTCAAGGAATATTTGGCAACTTTCGAAAAGAACTACTGGTTCGATAAAGAAAAGAAACTTTCCCAATATTTCGATCGTAATCTGACCTCTCTTTTCCTGAAAGACGAGGAATGTAAGAAGAAGGAGCAGGGAATCTGTAATCTGGATTTTGATCCAATTATTGACGCTCAGGATTATGACGAAAATATATATTCCACTTTGAAGGTGGAAAAAGTTGGTTCAGCATCCGCAAATCGAATTAAAGTCACATTTAGGAACCTTGGCACTCGCACCACAGTGATTTATACTCTCCGCCCAACCGAAAAAGGTTGGAGGATAAACAACATCACATATCCTCAAACACATAGTACATTGGTAAATATTCTTTCGCAAAAAATGAAGTGAATGAGAATGCACAACAAAACTTTCAAGCCGACCAGTGCTAACGCAGGTCCGTTTTTCAAGAGCCACTTCACTGGCGGCTTAAATCCATCGTTAAACGCACAAATATGAAATACGAAATAACGACATTAACACTTATTGCGACTCTGGCTTTTGCATTGAGTGCTCCAGTTGCTGCCGTATCCAAAGTGAGCTTTCCCGGCACATCCAAAGCCCCAGACCCCACAGGGCGCTACACAATCACATGGACAGATTCCAGACCACACGAATTATTTTTCAAGACAATAAATAAAGGCAATAAACAGCATTTCTTATCATTCAGTCGTCACGTCGATGTTTTTTGGGCGCCTGACGGTAATGCATTCGCCGTAACAGATTGGGGCGGCAGCGACTATTCAGATGCATTAATATATTTACCAAAAGAAATAAACAAACCCATCAATCTGAAGGTTGTATTAAAAAAGACTTTTGGCGGTCTGCCGGAAATTGAAAGAAATCATCACGTTTATTTTGAGGCATTGGATTGGTCATCACCAGAAATAATAACATTCAAGGTCCATGGCTACGGCGATTTCAATCCTGACGGCTTTGAGAAAGTTTTTAATTATAATCTGAAGGATGGGAAAATCAATCAAAAACAATAGAAAACGTTTAACACTTCAATCAAGGCGACTGGCAATAAGCGCGGTTTGGTTTTCAGTTTTGCTGGTTACGCCAGCGCCTTATTGTTTTCGTTATGGCGAGGAATAAATGAACGAATCCACGAATCGCATGACTGAACCCGGAAACCCGCCAACTAATTCTGCTGTTGCTGACTGGGTTGGCAGGGATGCTTACAAATACTGGGAATTAATCACGCAGTTGATAGAGCAGAGCTACCCGCGCGTTTTTGCGCCCGAGTGGCTCTATGGGGGAAAGAAACACGGCTGGTCCCTAAGGTACAAGAAGAACAAATCATTCTGTACGTTGATCCCCGAGAAGAATCGCTTTGTTCTACTGATAGTTTTTGGAGCAGAAGAGCGCGCAAAAGTTGAAGCATTCAGGAATGGCCTAGCAAAGAAAACCCAAAAGGAATACGACCAGGCCACAACCTATCATGATGGAAAATGGGTGCTGCTCGTAATTGACACCGACAGAGTAGTAAAGGACGTCATGCTGCTTCTGGCGGCGAAACGGCGGCCAGTAGATAAAAAGGAAGCATAACCATTCAATCCGCCGGACGGCTTACAGCCGCCGGTGATCGAAGCGTTAGCCCTCATGATAAACAGCATGGGGGGAAGGAGGAAGAAAAATGGAGAAGATCCTTTTGTTGCTCGTTGCTTGCTATAGCTTCGTGGGCACAGGCCTTGTATATGCTGGGGAGACCAAGTCGATCCAATTCCTGGACTCGGTTCCCAC
>JAWOKY010000095.1:0-3565 GCA_033853975.1 Thermodesulfovibrionales bacterium | reverse complement strand
ATATCTTTGTGAAGACGCGCGACGCTTCAACCCCGCCCTTGTCCAGGATGAAGGACCGCGCTTTTTGCAACCGTGCGTCATCAGCCGAAAAACCTGCAAGCTTCAGGGCGAAGTAGGCTTCTATGGTTGTACTCAGATCGCCTTCGCCTCCATAATGAATTGACCACGTCCCGTCGCTTCTTTGATGTCTCAGTATGTGATTTGCCATTTTCCTGTCTTTCTCTTTATCGCTTAGTCCGAGGAAACGGAGGAGCATCAGGTATTCCGACGTTATGGTCACATTTGATTCCAGCTCGTACCACCAGTAACCGTCCTTGTGCTGCTGATCGAGGTAATAGGCCTGCGTCTTTCGGACAGCTGCAGCCACGCTTTCCGCAAGAGCATTCAAGTCAGAGGGCGGCAAGGTCAGCAGATACCCGTCCTTTGCCCCTGTCCGGAGCAGGAACTGTTCTTCCCCGAAAGGCTGCCCAAAAAGCCTGCTCTTCATATCTTCTGAAGGTATTTTCATCCTTTGCTCCGCATCTTCTCAAAAGCTGGAATATACTGCCCGCGGTTTTGCAAACCGTAAGACCCTGAAAGTTCGCCGTAGCCGGTAAGCACTATTCCCCGGGAAGCGAGGATGCCGCGCACCTTGTCCGAGGTAAGTGCCCCAAGTTCCTGCCTCCCGGCCACGGTCGCCGTGTCCGGATGTAGAAAAATTTCATTAACATGATTTCTGAAGTGGTTCACTATCCCGATAAGGTATTCTTCGTCAACGTCTTCAGCGCGTGAAAGTCCATAGACGCCACAGTCCGCACGCATCCCATATCTTCTTGCCGTTCTTAAATTATATCTTGTTAGCATACCAAAAACCGCCCACTCGATGAAAGGCATGAGACCGCGCGAAGGCGAGCGGAAACCAACAACTATAGATATAGGCTCTGCTGGGACACGAATCCAGGATATCCCCCGTTTTGAAGCATGACGGCAGACTATTTCGAATACCGAGGGATGCATATGGAGGTGATGGTGACTGTTTACGAAGGAGATGCAAAGGCCCGCTTCCTCCACCCGGTCAAACTGGGCCCCCACCTCGGCATCTATCTGGGACAAAAAGCCGGGCTTTCTGAATCGCAGCCATGCAAGGGAGGGACTTTTCTCCATCCAGCCGTTGGAGTCCACGAGACCGGGGATTTGAGACTGCGGCAAAACTGCACGGCCGTCGCAAAGGGTTATATGAAGACCTATGGAAAGTCTGCGAGCAAGAGCAATTTTCACGGCTTCCTCGAACGCCTCGCCGCCCGCCATAATGCTGGCGGCAGTAAGAATTCCCGTGTCGTGGGCTTCGGCAATGGCAAGATTTGTGGATGATGAGCGACCGAGATCGTCAGCCACAATCATAAGAAACCTTTCATCTTTATGCGCATCTCTATCCATTAAGTCCACCTTGACAACAGTCCGTGAATGACTGGATCCGTGCTGCCTATAGCCGGCTGCATCATAAATCTGAGTTTCAGACCTCAGACCCGGCAAGTGTCTCACGTATCACTTTTGTGAATAATCCAACTATACGCAACTTTGATTCAACAAAATTGCAATTATGGCAAACAACGTATTATAAATTGTAACAAATTCACCTCTTTTTACAAGTAGATGTTTACCCAGTACCGAGCACAGATAAACGAAGAATTCGCAGTCTATGCGCCGGGACGGGAAATGCGCTTGTTTACTGTTTCTAGCAAAGCAGGCAAAAAGACGAGCGTGGAGAGCATCAGAAACGCAAGACATATCGATAGAAGCATGCCCATACTCGCGATTCCCCTGTGCGCAGAGAAGGCAAGGCTGCCGGAGCTGATCAGCATGGTAAGGGTGCTGAGCAGTATAGCCCGAGCTGTGCTTGTCTTCAGCATATTTCCGTCCGCAGGGGGCTCTGTCTGGTGGCGAAGGACAAATATGAGACTGCTGTGGACCCCGACCCCCAACAGAAGCGGCACAACTATAACGTTTGCAAAATTGGTGGGGATTCCGAGGAGCACAGAAGCAGCGCCAGTGAGCATCATAGCCAGTGTAAGGGGAGCCAGAACCAATCCTGTGACAAACAGGCTCCTCAACTCGATCAGGAGATAGAGGGCGATAAAAACGAGGGCCAAAAATACCGCCTGGCGGAAGGACGAGACAACGGCCTTTCCGGATTCATAGATTGTGACGGGGGCATCTGTTGCGTCCGGAGCTATAGAGCGAACGGAGGTGACGAAACGCTCAAGCGCATCCCTGTTCATGATATTTTCGCTCGGGAACACCTGGACCCGATACCGTCCGTCTCTTGATACATATTGGCTGGTCAACTCATAAGGCAATTTTGACGCATCGAAGGGCCCTGCCTGCAAAGAGGTCTGGAGTCTGTCAAAGAGAGGCGGCAGGTTGGACAGTAAGGTGTTTTCCAATGTTGTCAATTCCCCTTCGCCCTTTTCGCGGTCTTTAAGACCGGCCATGAAATGTTGAATACTTTCCGACATGCGCCTTAACGAGGGACTGCTGGCGGAAAGTGCAGATTTCTCCAGGGCCTTTTCAAAAATGTTCAGGGACCTGAGACCCTCATCATAACTCACATGCTCTATTTTGGTATTGGCCAATTTCGGCGGCATAAAAAGGCCTATGTCAGAGATGATCCCAAGTTTCTGGGATTGATCGTCGGGCACGAAATCAAAAAAGGTGATCACCCGTTTGACTTCCTTGAGTTTTCCAAGTCTTTCGGCTATGGCCTTCGTCTTTTCGCCACCCGTGACGAGCACAGAAATCGTCCACGGAGAGGAATCCGGGTCCTTAAAGAGATCCTTTATGGCAGAGATCGCCTCTGATTTCCTGTCGTAGAGATTGAGGGGATTGTAATCGAAGTATAAACTGGGCAGAAACGCGATCGCCCCAAGTCCGAGGACGACCGAAATGCCCACAACGGTCCTGCTGTGTTTATACGGAAGCGTCTGAAGGCCATTAGTCGACGACAGTTGCCCTTTGGTCTTCCGCAGAGGTAAGAGGGTCAGCAGGGCAGGAAGCAATGTGAGGTTTGCAAAGAAACTGATGAACATTCCTGTACCCGATATGAGTCCCAACTCTGCGACGCCCGCGTAAGCCGTGGGCGCGAAGGAATAAAAGCCGATGGCAATAGTAATACAGCTGACCAGAAGACTTCTTCCAACCCCTCCTGCCGTAGTGGTAATGCAGGTTTCAGGGCGGTCACCCGCTGAAATCAGCTCTCTGTATCTCAGGCAGAACTGGATACTATAGTCGATACCGAGACCGACAAAGAGCACGGCGAAGGTGATAGAGATAAGATTCAGGCTGCCTATGAAAGCAATCGCAAAACCTGTTGTCCAGATCAGCCCCGCGATGAGGGTCGTCAGGCATACAAAAACCAGACGGCCCGACCTGCCCAGACCCATATAAAGAACGGCGGCGACGAGGAGAAGGGAGACAAACGTAGCCGCGCCTACAGTCTTTCTTACCTCCAGGAGGTTTTCCTGAGACAAGGCAACGTCGCCGGTAATTAGAACATTCACACCGTTTCTTCCGTCAAGTCCGAGTTCCT
>JAWOKY010000094.1:0-3008 GCA_033853975.1 Thermodesulfovibrionales bacterium | reverse complement strand
TTGCGCTCTCTGCCTTCTGGGCCGGCCCCAAAGACAATGGTATTAAAGGTCTTTTCCGAACCGGTCATGTGGATTTCATCGACGGCTGGGTGTTGGCAGAGATACGATCCCTCTTCCGCGCTTCCTTGGATAACCCGCAGGAAACCCCTTTGCACCAAGGTTGAAAAACTCTCTTCAATCAGAGTCCCCAGATAGGTATTGACTGGGTTGAGTTTCAAAGCAACTACCTTATCTTCGACAAAGAGCTTATAGAGAAAATCGCCGGGAACAAGGCATGCTACGTTGCCGGCGCCGAGAACGGCAACAACTTGTCCTCGATGACGTCTATTGCGATAGATCAGCGCTTGAGTGCGCATCACATCTTCTACAGTGAGTCCCGGTTCCATCCAGACCTCTCCGGTATATCCCGGAAGCAGGATACGGTCATATATATCTTGCGGGAATACCCGAGCAGTCACCTGCTTATTCCTCATCTCATATTGCGCGACACGTGGCTGGCCCGTCTTCAGGATATCTGTCAAACTCTTTCGTAAGAGGCGGACTTGTCGAAAGACGATTGCGACAATGGCCCATTCTTCGCCTTCACCGTGTGACCCTGAGCGAATGCCCTTTGCATCAAGCGCCGCCGCAACCCACTGATCTGCTGTCTTCGAAAGATTAAGTATGATCTCGTCAAGAATAGCAATGCGCTCAGGAATGCCAACCCGGACCCAAACATCCTTGCGTGCCTTGAGCACTTCCAAGGCCTTATTGAGGGCGGCTTGCGTATCCATGTGATTCATAATTTGGACTACGAACTGAAACCTGTTTTCAATCGCACTCGGCACATTATATCATATCACGCATCGGGTCAGACAGTACCGTCGGTGCTTCTAATCATCGGCCCGGTCCAACTGCTCACGCCGCCGCGAAGACACTTCGCGTTGAATCCGTGGTTCTTGAGGAGGAAGGCCGAGGTCATGCCCCGCGAATCGTTTATGCTGCAGTAGGTGATGTAGCTTTTGGCCCTGTCGAGTTCGTCATATTTCTTGCGAAGGACTTCCATGGGGATGTTTATGGCGCCTTTGATGTGTTCTGCTTCGTAGTCCTTCGGCACCCGGGCGTCGATGACTACGTACTTGTCGAGGTAGTTCTCAGTGGAAATATCCTCGACGAAGATGTTATCTATGAAAGAGGCCTGCATAACCTGGGCAAAATCCACCTTGTCGAGGGCATAGACCGTCGTCTCCTCGATGGCCCGGCAGGTGGCATTGCGGGGGTCGTCACGGATGAGGGCCTCTTCGCCGAACGCATCCCCTTCGCCGAGCACCGCCACCTGTTTCGTTTCCTGCTCGCCCTTTTTCTTCTGGAGCACGGCAACGCGGCCCGATTTGATGACGTAGTAGAAGTCCCCCTTTTCGCCCTGAACGATGATGTCTTCGCTGAGCCCGTAGGTTTTCTCGATCATGCGCGCCAGCACGGCGTACATCCTATCAGGTTCCAGGAGGGCGAATGGCTGAAGGACCTTGATTTTGTTGTACTCCGAATATTCCTCCGCTTTTTTGAGCAGCATTTTCCTGAACGAAGCTTCATGCTGCACGATTTCCTCGAAATTCTTCCTCGGAAGCCGATAGAGCATGACGCCTGTGAGAGCGCGGACCGAACAGAACCTTGTCGATCCGGTGAGGAGCGACATCTCGCCGAAACCCTGCCCGCTGGTTATGATTGCCAGCTTTGCCTCCTGCCCGGATTTCGTCGTCTTGGTTACTTCGAGTCTGCCGCTCTTTGTAAAATAGAAAAAATCACCGACGGCACCTTCTTTGATGATCTCCGTACGAGCCGGGCAATCCACGGCGACAAATTTTGCGCTTAGGGTTTCGAGCGCCCCTTCGGAAAGGGTAGAGAAGTACTTGTACTTCCGCAGATCGGACGATTTGAGTTCCATGGCATGCCTCCTTCTGTTTCAATGGGTCAACTAAAACGCCACTGTGGCTCGCGCATACAGGTTGTATCGTAGGGTTCTGGATATTGCTTCCCACGCCGGTGTCATAGTACCGAAAATCTTTGTCAAAAAGATTTTTCGCTCCGACGGTGAGGGATCCGTTCCGCTTGGCAGTCGATAGCTGATCGCAGCATCAGTCAACCAGAAGCTGTCCTCACCATGCGTAAGTACGCCTGCGGGCGCCTCTAATGTCTCAAAATCGCCTGTTTGACGATAATAAGTTTCCAGCAGACTGGCACTCAACCCAGACGGGTGATAAAAAGAACGCCAGAGGAACGCTGTTCGTCTTGACTTCCTTCGCGTTGAAAGTGAATTTTATGTCCCTGTCTAATATCTCATACCGATATTCTCCCCTGAGGGCCAGCCACTCGTGCGGCGCCCAGTAAAGGTAGGAACGGGCCAGCTTTTCGTACCAGTCCGCGGTTTCCATCGCTCCTGCCCTAAGATCAATGAACGGAACTTTCAGGTCCCTGAGGGAGTATTCTACTCCCCCGTATAAACTCTGAGAAAATTGCTGGTCAACGGCCCCGCCATAGCGCCATGCATCCGTTCCATTAAAGTCGTCAAAAAACTGATTGAAGCCCGCACCTGCGTGGGCTCGAGGGTCTGGTCCGTGACCAGCAATCTCTTGAGCGTCCTGAAAACTGCCACACGTATCGTCGTATTCTGTGCGGGATTCCAGGTGATTCCGAATTTAGGATTGAGCAGTTTCTTATCTATTCCTTGGTTGAGGTCGGGTAATCCCTGGATATGGGTCACGAATTCAGACTTAAAGGAGTCGACGCTTCCTCCTCGTTATAGATGTAGGCGCGTCACCGGGGTTCACGGCAAGGGCTGTGGTATAGTCCCCGCAGTGCCGTCCAGGCCGTTACAAACGTACTGGGTGCTCGTGATTTCCGACGTGTCGAGGATACCGTTGCCATTGGTATCGATGCCGACATATACCGTGATCCCCCCGTTGGGGCAGGTGTCCATCGGCGCTGAATTAACGACGGAGAGAATCGAGTGCTTTCCTGCGGGCGTGGGC
>JAWOKY010000093.1:0-7257 GCA_033853975.1 Thermodesulfovibrionales bacterium | reverse complement strand
CTTGCCCTGAAATGCAAGTACCTTCGTGATCGCCGCCGTCAACGTCGTCTTGCCGTGGTCTACGTGCCCTATCGTCCCAACGTTGCAATGGGGTTTCGTCCTCTCAAATTTTGCCTTTGCCATCTTGTCACCTTCCTTGTAATGTAGGGGCGGGCAATCCGGACCCTACTTGAAATTTCGGCTTATTCGCCTTTTACCTTAGCTATTATTGCTTCCGCGATGCTCTTCGGGACCTCTTCATAATGCGCAAACTGCATTGTATACGTTGCCCGGCCCTGTGTCTTCGACCGCAGGTCGGTGGCATACCCGAACATTTCCGAGAGAGGAACCTGAGCCCTTATTACCTGGGCCTTCCCCCTCTTCTCCATCTGCTGTATCTTTCCTCTGCGCGAATTGAGGTCTCCGATCACGTCGCCCATATAATCTTCAGGGGTAACGACCTCGACATTCATGATAGGCTCGAGAATTACAGGCTTTCCCTTTTTTGCCGCTTCCTTAAAGCCCATGGAGCCTGCGATCTTGAAGGCCATCTCCGATGAGTCGACCTCATGATAGGAACCATCGTAAAGGGTTGCCCGAATGTCGACGACGGGATAACCTGCCAATATGCCGCCTTCGGTCGCCTCCTTTATTCCCTTCTCTACAGCCGACCAGTATTCCCTGGGCACCGCACCGCCCACGACCTTGCTCTGGAACTCGAAACCCTTTCCGGGCTCGAGAGGCTCAAGCTCTATATACACATGCCCGAACTGACCGCGGCCGCCGGACTGCCTGACGAATTTACCTTCGGCCTTCGATGCGTTCCTGATCGTCTCCCTATATGCGACCTGGGGCTTACCCACGTTGGCTCCGACTTTGAACTCTCTTAATAACCTGTCTACGATGATCTCCAGATGAAGCTCTCCCATTCCGGAAATAAGCGTCTGGCCGGTTTCCTCATTCGTCGTCACCCTGAACGAAGGATCTTCCTGCATGAGCTTACCAAGGGATTGTCCGAGTTTTTCCTGATCCGCCTTTGTCTTGGGTTCTATCGCCACAGAAATGACCGGCTCAGGAAATTCCATGGCCTCAAGTATTATCGGATTCTTGTCGTCGCAGAGGGTATCTCCCGTCAGGGTGGTCTTCAAGCCAACTGCCGCAGCGATGTCACCGGCAGAAACTTCCTTTATGTCTTCCCTCTTATTTGCGTGCATCTTAAGGAGTCTGCCTATTCTCTCCTTGGTCCCCTTCGTTGAATTGTATACGTAGGAGCCTGCCTCCATGACACCGGAATAAACCCTCAGGAAGGTAAGCTGCCCGACGAAGGGGTCTGTCATTACCTTAAAGGCAAATGCTGCAAAGGGCTCCTTGTCATCCGCATTTCTCATCAAATCGCCGCCCTCGTCAGGATCTTTACCGACTACCGCGGGAATGTCCAGCGGGGAGGGCAGGTAATCAACTATCGCGTCAAGAAGCTGCTGAACGCCCTTATTCTTGAACGCCGTGCCGCAGAGGACCGGGGTCAGCTTCATTTCTACCGTACCCTTTCTCAGTGCGGCTTTTATCTCATCAACGGTTACTTTTTCGCCGTTGAGGAACTTTTCCATTATCTTTTCGTCAACATCCGAAAGGGCCTCGAGCATCTTCTCTCTGTATTCAAGCGCCTGCGACATGAGATCGTCGGGAATATCCCCCTCAACATACTTGGCGCCGAGGGTCTCGTCGTCGTAATAGTAGGCCTTCATATTCACAAGATCAACAGGGCCCCTGAAGTGCTCCTCCGCTCCTATGGGCAGCTGAACAGGAACCGGGTTTGCGCCTAATCTGTCGACCATACTGTTGACACTCATATAGAAGTCGGCACCCATCCTGTCCATCTTATTAAGGAAGGCTATCCTGGGAACCTCATATTTGTCAGCCTGCCTCCAGACCGTCTCGGACTGGGGTTCAACGCCTGCGACCGAATCAAATACCGCTACCGCACCATCCAGCACCCTTAATGACCTCTCCACCTCAATAGTAAAATCGACATGCCCTGGGGTGTCAATGATATTTATTCTGTTTTCTCTCCAGAAACAGGTGGTTGCAGCCGACGTAATCGTGATGCCCCGCTCCTGCTCCTGAACCATCCAGTCCATGACGGCAGTGCCCTCATGAACCTCACCTATCTTGTAGGTAACTCCCGTATAATAGAGGATTCTTTCCGTAGTTGTAGTTTTTCCGGCGTCGATGTGAGCCATGATGCCGATGTTGCGTGTTTTTTCCAGTGGGAACCTTGACAAAATCTTTCTCCTCTATCTTCTCTACCATCTATAATGGGCAAAAGCCTTATTAGCCTCGGCCATTTTATGGGTATCTTCCTTTTTCTTTATCGAAGACCCCGTGTTATTGAACGCATCGAGCAGTTCTCCTGCGAGTCTCTCCTTCATCGTCTTTTCGTTTCTGCCCCTGGAATAGGATATGAGCCACCGGGATGCCAGGGCCATTCTCCTCTGGGGCCTTATCTCGACCGGTACCTGATAGGTCGCTCCGCCGACCCTTCTGGGCTTGACCTCGACAAGGGGCTTTACGTTTTCAAGGGCCGTCTTAAAGACCTTGAGCGGGTCGTTTCCCGTCTTCTCCCTTATCACATCAAATGCGCCGTAGCAGATGCGCTCGGCAATGGCCTTTTTGCCGTCCTGCATGATGGCGCTCATAAACTTACTCACGACCTTGCTGTTGTATTTAGGGTCCGGCAGTGTTTCTCTTTTTTCCGCTACTCTTCTTCTTGGCATTTGTTACTCCGTTTATTTAGGCTTCTTGGTCCCGTACTTGGACCTTCCACGCCTTCTGTCGTTTACGCCGGTGGAGTCGAGCGTACCCCTTATAATATGGTACCTGACGCCGGGAAGGTCCTTGACCCTTCCGCCTCTGATCATGACGATCGAGTGTTCCTGCAGGTTATGTCCTATACCCGGAATGTAGGCAGTTACTTCCATCGCGTTGGTAAGCCTTACCCTTGCCACCTTCCTCAACGCAGAGTTCGGCTTCTTCGGCGTGGTCGTATAGACCCTGACGCATACCCCTCTTTTCTGGGGGCAAGACTTCAATGCAGGACTTTTTGTCTTTCTCAGCAAACTCTTACGACCCTGCCTTACTAATTGTGCTATCGTGGGCACTTTTCCTCCATAAAATAAGAATCAGTAATTCTCTTGTCTCCGGGAAAAAACCTTACAACTTTACCAGAGAAAGATTTTTTTGTCAAGTCTTTTGTATGAGGAATTTCGGAGAATACTGCTTCCCCAAAAACCTTTTAAGGATCAACTACTTTGGAATATTCATTATAGCATGGATGGGAAATTTCTGCACAACTTTCTCATCGGACAATACAAAGAAGAGACGCTTCGGGTATCGATCCGATAACACCACGAAATTAAACAGTTATCAATAAGACGCTGGCGTGTGCAATGATTCCGTCCTGGCCCTTTCAATGCTTAAACGCCCGCTGACCTGTAAATACCATCGTCACCTTTGGGTCTGCCTCGTTGCATGCCTCGATGGATTCGAAGTCCCTTTCAGACCCTCCCGGCTGCACAATCGCCCTTATGCCTTCCTTTATTCCTACGTCGACACCGTCTCTGAAGGGGAAAAAGGCGTCAGACACCATGGTCGAGCCGATCAGGCCTCCCTTGTCCATCTGCGTACGATCATCGATTTCCCTCAGTGCACCCGCATCTCTCTTTCCCTGTGACGCCTCAAGCTCAAAGGTCTTATACGGCACGCCGTACTCCCTGAAGCATAACGCATCGGCATATTTTGTGTAGGCCTTGAATATGGCTATCTCGGCCACTCCCACGCGGTCCTGCTCTCCCGTGCCGATGCCGACCGTCACCCCGTCTTTCACATAAAGCACAGAATTGGATGTCACTCCCTGCTCGACATTCCAGCCAAAGAGCATATCGCTGTATTCCTCTTCGGTCGGCTGTCTTTCGACGTCATATTCCCTGCCTTTATAGACAGTCTTTGCAGGCAGGAAATCGTTCTTCGTCCTTATCCTGTTGGTAGGCGACTGCTGCACGATAAGGCCTCCGTCGATGAGCGACTTGAAATCCACAAAGCGTGTATCCCGGTATTTCCCGAGCTGCCCTATCCTGCCTATTTTCACTATCCTGAGGTTTTTTCTCTTTGCGAGGATCCCTACGACGCCCTCTTCGTATTCGGGTGCGCCGACGACCTCGAGGTAGTTACTGTTTACCATCTCGGCAGTCGTCTTGTCCATCGGCCTGTTTACGACGAGACATCCGCCGAAGGCCGCGATCCTGTCGGCCATGTTCGCCTTTTCGTAGGCCTCGGCAACACTCTTCCCATATGCGGCGCCGCACGGGTTGTTATGCTTCATTATCGTGGCAGCAGGCCTATCAAGCAGGAACTTCAATATGTTCAGCGCGTTGTCGAGGTCGGTGAGGTTCGTCTTTCCGGGATGTTTGCCGGCCTGGATCATGTCTTCCTCGGTGATACTGCTGACAAGGCCGTTGCCCGGCTCTATATATTTGCAATCGCCAAGCACAAGATTTCCGTTGACAAGCTCAAAGAGCGCCGCCTGCTGGTCAGGGTTTTCGCCGTAACGAAGCCCTTTCTCTATCACATCGCCTGTCTTTTCATCAGGGATCTTCCATGCCCTCTTCCTGTAGACAAGGGTCTGCTCCCCGAACTTGATTGTCATGGTATCGGGAAAATCGTCATCCATGATGGTCTTGTACATCTTCTTCAAATCAGACATGGCGGGTTCTCCTTTTTCAAACTGAAATTTGTCTGCAAAAATATAAAAGGGACAACCGGAAATCAGCGTAGGACAATCATACCAAAACAGGGCCTCACTGTGAAAGGGATTTTGAAGATCAGGCAGCGTAAACGCAGTGTGCTAAAATAGAGCCGCAACACACACATGACAGCAGGAGCAAAAAAAATGAAAAACATAGCCAACTTCTTGTTCGAGGCTGGGATGCTGAAGCGCACGCCAAGGACGGGCTTCCAATTTCTCGGTTCTGGCGCCGAGTCGGTTGCCGAACATATCTTCAGGACTGTATATATCGGTTATACGCTCGGCAGGCTGTCGAAGGATGCGGACGCCGACAGGATCATCAAGATGTGTCTCTTCCACGATCTTCCGGAGGCAAGGACCGGGGACCTCAACTATGTGAACAAGAAATATGTCAAGGCCGACGTAGGGAAGGCGGTAAAAGATCTTGCGGCGACCGTTTCGTTTGGCGATGAGATCAGGGAGCTTGTTGAGGAATTCGAAAAGGGGGAAAGCATCGAGGCTCGGCTGGCGCATGACGCAGACCAGCTCGAACTTATCCTTGCCCTGAAGGAATACAAGGACCTCGGAAATAAATATGCAGACGAGTGGCTCGATTTTGCGGTAAAGCGGCTGAAGACTGAGGTCGCGAAGGAACTGTCTCAGACGATCCTCGAAACAGACTCATCCCTCTGGTGGTTTTCTGACAAAAGCGACTGGTGGATCAGGGGAAAGGAAGAGAAGTAGCAGATGCCGGGGGCCGGCAGCCCCCGGCATGATAAGACGGTTTAGCCTCTTAAGCCAATTCCTTCAGGATATCTTCGGGGATATCTTTTCTGATAAGCACAGGCTTGACGGTCCTGCTCACTATGTCGACCGTATTTCCGACCTTCAGTTTCTCAAAGAGGAGTCCGAACTTCGCCTCGAGTTCTGCCATGATCGGGCCTTTCACATTTTCGGGCAGGTCCCACCATTTCTTTTTCAGCGTGCCGAAACCCTTCTTCCTGGTGCTGTAGACGAACTGCTCCTCGGTCTGGCCTTCCTTCCTCTCCTTCGCAAACTCCGTCTTTATATAATCATAGACCTCGTCTCTGAAAGCCCCCGGCAGGTGTGCGCTGTCGTAAATGATATTCTGAAATCCGGTGGCAAGATGCACCTCTGAGGTGCCTGTCTCGGGGAACATATGAAACGCCTCTTCGGGCAGCGTCGATGCGCCGTGCTGGACCGCGCCGGAGAGTCCGTATTCCTTTCTGGCGACATCCGATAGCTGACGGAGTGTCTCGAAATCGATCTTCACCTTCGCAAGCGTGCCGTCAGGAAGTACGACCCCGCCGTGGGAGGTGCCGGTCTGGACGCTCAGCTTGCTCAGTCCCTTGCCGGACTTGAAGATCTCCCGGAACCCCCCAAGGTAGGCATGAAGCTCGTCGGGCGTACTGTTTTTCTTCCCTATCTCGCCGATCTCTCCGCCTATCGAAATCTCGATGCCCTTGGGCTGGATGCCACGTATCATTGCTGCGATCTCCGCCGCCTTTTCGAAGTTCGGCCTCTGCTGTTCCTTAAGAGTCGGCTTATCGAGGTCGACCAGCGTTGAAGAGTCTATATCTATGTTATAGAACTCCGCCTCGATCGCCTCCTGAGTGAGTCCCTTGACGTATCCCGTTTCCGCGGCAGGGTCACCAAGGAAGTTCTTCCTCACAAGCTGGAAATGGTCTCCCTGGATAAAGACGGGACCCTGAAAGCCTTCCCTCACCGCAGCGGCAAGGACGACCGCAGCGTATTCAAGCGGCCTCTGCTTGGTGTAGCCTATCTCGGAGCGGGCGATCTCGAAGATGAAGGCACCGACCTTCTTTTCTTTCACCTTTCTGAAAACGGCCCGCGCAGAGTCGTATGTCAGGCCCCTGATGTTCATGGCGGGCACGGTGAATCCCGGGTAGTTCCTCCCCATCTCCTCGTAGAGACCCTGGATCGAGGCCGGCACGGCCCCATACGCCTTTGCGACTTCCTTGACCAGCATCAGAAGGCCTGTCTTTCTTTCGCCTTCGGAAAAGACCGCCTCGTAAATAAGCTTGTCCATGAAAGAAGGAAGCGCATTTCTGTCTTTGATCTCGACGCCGCTTTTGTCCACTTTGATGATGTTTTTGAGTTCCCTGATATCCATACGGTCCTCCTGAAAAAGTTATTTTATCAGAATGAATAGAAGTGTCCGTGAGTATAGCGGATATTATACTATTTTTTATTCTCTCTTACGATTCATCAGCAAAAAAGGCAGGGAATTGAAATGATAGAGAGCCAAAACCGGAAGCCTCCTGAGAGGTCATTTCGTCTCGTGTGTCCCCTCCCTCTCTTCCCTGATCCTCAGGTCTTTCGCGAAATCGGCGCATCGCATGTCTCTTCCCGAGATCGAAAACCTCTTCTGACAGGTCTCACGCCACGCGCAGAGTACGCATATGTTTTTTCCTGTTTCCATGCTACCTCCTGAAATACCGGGCAAGGACCCTTTC
>JAWOKY010000092.1:0-4677 GCA_033853975.1 Thermodesulfovibrionales bacterium | reverse complement strand
AATCCTCGAGTATCCTGCGTGCCGCGCGGAAGGAATCACGCACGGCAACATAGAGATCCTTGTCCACAATCCTCTTCGTAATCAGCTCAGAGCCGGGAACGGTCATGATGACATGGACGCTATACATCTTCCCCTCATGGAGATGGCGTCTCGGGGATTCGACAATCACCCTGCAGCGCATGATCTGATCATAGAATTTGTCCAGCTTTCCGGCCTTTTCCAGAATTTCGGCCTTGATCGTCTCGGTGAGATCAATATCACGGGCGGTTATCTGTACAGGGAGCTTCATGTTCTTCCTCCATTCTTCTCGTATATTTATCCCCATAGTATCAACCAATGTGTGCCATGTCAACGGACCACACACCTCCGGAATCCACCAGTGACACAAGAGGATGCAAGTGGCTGCGACCGCGATCAATACTTCTTGAACAGCCCGTAGACAGCAGAAAGGTCGAGGTCCCCCATCTCCCTGGCCAGGGCCATCCCGAAGATCTCCTTGGTTACGCTCCCGGTCAGAAGAGGCCTTCTGAGGCCACTGGCAAGATCCTGAAGGCAATGGAGGTCTTTGTACATCAGGGCTGAGGAGAAGTGGCTCGAAAAATCCTCCTTCATGAGTTTTTCCTTCTTTGCGTTAAGGACAGCCGAATTGCCGGCGCCGGCAGAAAAAATATCGAGCGCGGCCGATTTGCCGATTCCGCATTCCTCTGCGAAGACGAGCGCTTCCGCTATCGAGGCCATGAACGCCCCGAGCATAAGATTGTTGATCAGCTTCATCTTTGTGGCAAGGGTCGGCCTGATCAGGTAGAAGATAGGCCTCCCTATCCTTTCAAGGAAAGGCAGCGCCCTGTCGTAGGCGCTTTCTTCCCCGCTTACGAGCACGGTCAGCTGGCCCTTCGATGCCGGAACAACGCTGCCGATGACAGGAGATTCAAGGTAGGAAGCGCCCTTTTCTTTCAACATCGCGTAGAAATCCTCGACGCGTCCGAAGTGGTTCGTTGTCGTATCGACGACGACCTTGCCTTTGCAGTCGCCTTCCATGAGGCCTTCCCTGCCCGAGATCACCTCGGCCACCGCGTCGCTGTCGAAGAGGTTCAGAAAAAGCACATCGACAGAAGAGATCAGATTCGCAGGACTGTCGGCCACAGGAACGCCGAGGTCCGCGGCCTTCTCCCTTGTTCTGTTCCATACGGTCAATTCAGCGTTGGTTGAGATAAGCCGTTTGGCCATCGTCTTTCCGAGATGTCCAAGGCCGATGAATCCTGTTTTCATGATCGCCCCCCTGTAGTCAAAAGGTACTGTGAAATATCATGACACCTGCATCTTTTCCCCATTTTATCACGACATTCAGCCGGAACCTGCATGGAACTTTTTGGCACTGCGGACTGCAATTGTGGCGCGTTATATGCTTATCCGATAATCTATTGTCGGCTTCTTACTGCTGACGATTCCTATAGAAATACTGCCCCTGCGATGCCCGCCCCTACGATCACAATCGAGGGATCAGTCTTCGTGAAAGCTATCAAGGCAAAACTGATCAGGGCGATTCCTGAAGTTCGAGGGTCAACGATAGCAGTACTTCCAAGCGAAATAGCGACAGCAGCAAGTAGTCCTATCACTGCCGGCTTAATTCCTCTGAAACAGGCCTGTACGATAATCGACTCCCTGTAGGAGTAATAGTATCTGGCAACAATGGTAACGATGACGATGCAAGGCAGATACGAGCTGACCATTGCCAGTACCGCCCCTGTCAGTCCGCTGACCTTGTATCCGATGACTGCATTCATGACGGTCAGGGGACCCGGAGTAAGTTGTCCTATGGCAATGGCATCCAGAAATTCCTGATTGGTCAGCCAGTGATAGTTGACCACAAATTCCTTTTGGAGCATCGGAAGCATCACATAGCCGCCTCCTATCGTAAGAGCGTTGATGACGAAGAGTAACCAGCAGAGTTTCAGTAAAACCATCAACGCCTCCTTCCGTATACCGCAAGCCCTGTTATCCCGGCGGCCAGAATCAGGCCGATGGGGTTAAGCCTGAACAACGCCAGTGCGATAAAGGCTGCCAGTGCGAAAAGGACAGACGTCAGGTCCTTTATGGTGTTCCTTGCCATCTTGAAAATAATCGAAAGAAGGAGCCCTACGACTGCCGCGCCCACGCCTTTCATGACCGAGGTCAACAGGACGTTGCCTCTGCTTTTTACGTAAAAGACCGCAAGAAGTATGGCCAGCAGGGTCCCGGTAAACGACTGACCGGCGGTTGTTGCAAGCACACCCTTCAGCCGTTTCAGCTTGTATCCTATGCAGATGCCGGTATTTACTATCGGCGGTCCCGGCGTCATCTGTCCTATAGCGACGCTTTCGACAAACTCTTCATGGGTAAGCCATTTATTCTTTTCCACGAGTTCCCGTTCGAAAAAGGCAAGCATCGAATATACTCCGCCAAAAGAGAAAGAACCGATTTTAAGGAACTTCCAGAAGATGGCCTTTATGGTTATCTTATCTTCCATGCCGCCTCCAAAATGAATTTCTCTGTGATGATGAAGACTCCCATCGAACAAAGTCTATCATATCAGAAGTCTATCAGGTTTTTGCCGTGACTGCGGAGGAAGGTTTCAGCTCTCAATCAAAAAGCAAATAGTGAAATTATTATGGATATCAGGACAACATAGAGGATGTCGATCCTCTTAAAGAGTGCTGCAAAGGCGGCACATGCCAGGACCGCCCTGCCTATGTCCCACGGGACGGCGATCGAAAACCTCACGGCAACAAAAAAGAGGAGCCCGACGAATGTTGCAAGCACTCCCTTCATGGCGCCTGCAAAATACACGGAATTTTTCAGACGGTCGAATACCGGAGTAACAGCGACAACCATCAAAAAGGAAGGCGTGAAAACGGCGAGGGTGCTGACTATCGCGCCTGGCAATCCGTACGTCATATATCCCACAAAGGTCGAGGTGATGACGATCGGTCCGGGCGTCACCTGTCCGAGAGCTATGCCGTCCATGAATGACTTATTGTCCAACCACCCCTTCACGGTCACAACTTCATGGAGCATAAGAGGCAGCGACGCAAAGCCTCCGCCGAAGGCAAATGCATCGATCTTCATCATGAGCGCCGCAAGGTTAAAGAGCCTCGCATCGACGAGATAAAGAGCGAGAAGTCCCGAAAGAGGGACCAGGAGAACCACAAGAAGACGGCTGACATTGCACCCTTTATTATCTCTATCCTGCGTCGCCACTTGAGCAGCACCTTTGTCTCTGAAAAACGCCATGCCGGCAACGGCCGCGGCCAGGATAACGAGAAAAGGACTTGTCCCTGCGCCGAAGAGGACAGATGCGGCTCCTGCAAGGATGACTTCCCTGTAGCTTCTGACGATGCTCCTGCCGAAGGCATGGGTCGCATTGGCGACGATTGCAACCACTACCACCTGCAGGCCGTTGAATATCGAGACGATCCACGGTACTGAATGGTATCTGCCATACAGCGAGGACAGAACGAGCATAAGGACAAAGGCGGGCAGGCCAAAGCCTGTGAACGATGCAACTGCGCCGCGCAAGCCCCTTGCCCTCAATCCGACATAGGCTGCTGTCTGCATGGCGGTTGCACCGGGGATTGACTGACAGAGCGCAACGCCGTCTCCGAAGATCTCCTCATCGAGCCACCTGAAGCGTCTAACCGACATCTCCCTGATATAGGCTACCATGGCGGGCCCTCCGAATGCCGTCAGACCGAGCCTGAAAAAGGAACGGAACAATTTCCCGGCGGAAGGGGGCTGACTCACGATCTTGGGGCCGACAATTTCCGGGCCGCCCGGACTTCCTTCAATGAATACACAAAGGCCGGTATTGCGACCGAGATCATAAACAGGGCGATGAAGGCGTAGTCGGAGGATAGGGGCAGATAACGGTCGAGACCCGAAAGCCCAACAACGCCGGCAGCAGCAAAAAGGATCCCTCCAAAGAAGAGTGTGCGGCCTCCCGTTTTTGAACCGATCAGTCTGACTTCCTGTTCTGTAAGGGCACGTGCCCATCTCAGGGAGGCGCCGAACAATGCGCCGACGATGGCCAGCATTATCATCGTCCCCAGTCCAAAGACAAGTCCGGGGAGAAACCCTGCCCAGGGGCTTTTCATTGCAGGGGCGGCAACGGTATTGACGAAAAGTGAAAATCCGCCGAAACCGAAGCCGGCAATAAAACCGTGAATGACTGTCCAGCGCACCGGCGGGACAATCGCCTGCCCGGACGGCACTTCATGATGCTTCGTAAAGATCCGGCCTGTCTGCTCCATTTCACAGGGTTCGCCGTGGCAGTGGCCGAAAAGGTGGATATGTGCATAGCGGTTCCTCCGAATGACGATCGCACCCGCAAAGGACATGGTGATGCCGACGACAAAATAGACTATGCCGTTAACGAGCGGACGAAAGAGAAAAGGGGTCAGGGCAAGGTAGGCGAGCTCCGAGACGATCGTGCGCTGAAGTGTGAAGGCAGCGGCAAAATAAAGTCCTGCCTTCATCCCTTCCCTGCCGCTTCCACCGCCTATCGCATAACTGAACGTTATCGGCCATGTGTGCTCGTCCGGCAGTATCCCGTGCAGAAGCCCGAATAAAAAAGAGTATGTCAGCGCGATGACAGGTGTCACTTCATAGCCTCCCTTTAAAATACTGACTTAGTTATTATAC
>JAWOKY010000091.1:0-18975 GCA_033853975.1 Thermodesulfovibrionales bacterium | reverse complement strand
GTAACAGTGGCGTTTGGAATAAGGAACGTTCCTGACCGGTCCCGCGCGCTGGGCGAGATACGGAGGATCCTGAAACCCGGCGGGAGGTTCACCTGTCTGGAGCTTATCTGGCCCGAAAGGGAATGGTTCCTGCCGCTTTACAACTACTATATGTTCAAGATAATGCCCGCTGTTGGAAAGGCAGTTACAAGGTCCGATATCCCCTATTCATACCTTCCGAAATCCATCAAGGCGTTTTACTCGGTGCAGGAACTATCTCGCCTTATCATGGAAAGCGGTTTTTCTCAGGTAACCGCCCATCCCATGACATTTGGTATAGCGACGGTTTTTTGCGGGGTAGCCGAGGGATGAATAAGGTTGGCATCCTGTGCAGAATGGACCGCGCCATGATGTACGAATTCAGCGAACGAAGCGTGAATCGCCTCAGAAGCGGCCTCAGGTTCAGACTGATATTGCCGCTTATATCCGATCTCATGGGCGCCAACGTGGACAAGGAAGTGGATAAGGATGCACTCGTGATCAAGAGTGCTGCCAACGCCTTCAGCTCCGGCGTTAACGAGGACAACATGAACATTGCAGACCTTTTCAGGGAAACGACTGAGATTGACAAGAGATTCGTGGAAAAGCTCTTCAGACTTCCCGCTGCGATGAGTGCAGGGTATGAGTGCATATGTTATGAAAGCATAGAGGACATAAGGAAAAAAAGGATACAGCTTCTTGTTTCAGCGGTCTATGAGATATTATCCCGCTGGCTTTATTCCATCTCCTTCAGGGAGGCAGCAAGGAGGGCCTACTCACAGAGAGAGTTTGAAAACCTGCTTAGAGATATACTTCATCTGTACAGCCTCGAAACGCGGGAGTTGAGTAACTCTTTCAAGCTGCCGCTTGCAAAGGACCTCTTCGGGGAGGCCGTGTTCAAAGCAATGGAAGGCGTTGCCGACGGTGTGGCGGCTGACTTCGGAGGAAAACTTTTTGTGAGAGGTAAAGACCTATGCCAGGACCGGACCTGATCCTTGTTCACCCGCCTTCAGTTTTGGGTTTCAGGGAGTTGCCGATTTTTTTCGGCCCCATAAGCGACGTCGTGCCTTCATCTTCGATATTCGAGATATATCCGATCGGTTTTCTTACAATATCAGAATATCTGCACAGGCACGGGATTGAAACGAGGATTGTAAATCTCGCCCAGAAGATGCTCCGGAGCAGATCATTTGAGCCACGTGAGTTCTTAAAGAAGCTCAGACCTGTTGCATTCGGCATTGATCTGCACTGGCTCCCGCATGCTGATGGAAGCCTGAGCGTGGCCGAACTTATGAAAGAGCTTCATCCCGGAATCCCGATCATCCTCGGCGGCCTTTCGGCAACCTATTTCCGGGAAGAAATAATGAGGGACTACCCGTTTGTGGATTTCATCGTCTGCGGAGACTCCACCGAAGAACCTGTGAGAAGGTTGATTGAGGCGATAAGGCAAAACAGTGGATATGAAACGGTCCCTAACCTGGTCTGGAGGGATGGAAGCGGAGCTACCCGGTTCAACAGTATGACCTGGAGGCCGGAGAGCCTGGATTACGTGAATTTCGATTACGACCTCTTGCTCAAGATGTCGCTGAGACACAGGGACCCCTCGGGGTACTTACCCTTTAAGTACTGGCTAAGGTATCCTGTGACGGCAGTTTTTTCATGCAGGGGATGTCACCATAATTGCGGCTCCTGCGGGGGCTCGATTTCAGCATTTATGAAGGTCTGCTCGAGGAATGCCCCCTGTTTCCGTTCTCCGGAGGTGCTGGCCGAAGATATCAGGAATGCGGCTGAGCTCACCAGCGCGCCTATCATGGTCATAGGGGACCTCATGCAGGCAGGATTGCCCTACGCCCAGAGGTTCCTGGATGCGATAAAGAAATATCCTGTCAAGAACGAGATCGCTTTGGAGTTCTTCAACCCGCCCCCGGCGGAACTTATTGAAAGAATAGGACGATCCATAGAACATTTTAATGTCGAGATATCGCCGGAATCGCACGACCCGAAAATACGTGCGACCTTCGGCAAACTTTACGGAAACAAAGAGATGGAAGATTCCATAGGCGAACTTCTGGCCGCCGGATGCAGGAGAATCGACCTGTTCTTTATGGTAGGTCTTCCATATCAGGATCGTGCTTCCGTCATGAAGAGCGTTGATTATTGTGGAGAGCTTCTGCGGAAGTTCGGTAAAAGGCTTCTTCCCATGATATCTCCCCTGGCACCTTTCATAGATCCCGGCAGCAGGATATTTCAGGAACCTGAGCGATACGGGTACACGCTCTTTTGCAAGACCCTGAAGGAGCACAGAGAGGCGATGCTGAAGCCCAGTTGGAAGCACGCCTTGAATTATGAAACCAGGTGGATGAAGCGCGACGAAATAGCATCTACTACCTACGAGGCCGCCCTGAGGCTCCTTGAGATAAAGGAACGGTTCGGGATTCTCGAAAGAAGCAAAGCTCAAAGCTTGATGCGAAACATTGATCTGGCTGTCGATCTCTTAAAGAAAATCGATTGCAAGGCCGTTATGGATGATACTCTTAAAGCCGACATACAAAGGATGAACAGCGCGGACTCCCTTTGTGATAAGCACGAGCTGGACTGGCCGGTTAAATGCGGCTTCGCTACGTTCCGAGGCGTCTCAAGACTACTTTCAAAGATCTTCTGATTCGCCTTCACGTTCTTCAGATCGTTCATTTGCAACCTGCGCCCGCGGGTGTAAAATATTATTGGAGGTGGAATTATGGATATCCTGGTTCTCACTACCGAACCTGTGGTGGAGATTGACGGCGTGAAGTACTATCATCATCCTAACGGCGGTGGCATGGTGGCTGAAACCGCGCGGGTGGCCGAAACAGCCTTCATAGGACCCTTCGCGAAGGTGTGTGGTCATGCCAGAGTATCCGATGAGGCCCTTGTATTCGGCAGCGCCTGGATTTTCGACAGCGCTGAGATATCCGGCCGTGCCGAGGTCTTCGGCAACGCCAAGGTCTTCGGCAATGCAAGGGTTACCGGAGATGCCAAGGTTTACGAATTCGCCAGTGTATTTGATACTGCCGAAGTAACCGGTTTTGCAGAGGCGTTCGGCAAGGCGATAGTCCGCGGCAGTTCCGTCTTGAATGGCACCATGAAAGTGACGGGCGAAAGCGGGCAGGCCGGGAATCCGAGTTCCGAAGCGAAAGAAAGTGAATAGGATGATGTGATTATCTTTTGACTGCCGCAACAACTGCGCGAGCAGTCCTCCTCCGGGGACGACCGAAATCCCCAGCCCCTTTATTTAAAATACCCCCAAAAGTTAAAATATAACGTCGTGACTTGCCGTGAAATGAACACTTGCGCCCCGGCAGATATTCCTATGCGACCGAATAGATCAAGGGTATCCTGGCGCTGAAAGGAAATAGATATGGCCTTGGACGAAAAAGAATTCAAAAAGAAGATGGAAGAGGTGAAAAAGACGCTTAAGCAGAGCGTCATCGTGCCAAACCAGATGACTCGAAAGGACCGGCTGAACTTCAGGTGTTATCCCGGTATCGGCTGCTTCACAAAGTGCTGCAGCGGCATAAGGATAAACCTCACCCCCTATGACATCTACAGGCTCAAGAAAAGACTTGGTATGTCGCACCACGACTTTCTTCTCGAATATACCGTCCCAAGATCGATCGACGGCACCCCGCTTCCGGTCGCGGTTCTTAAGATGAAGGATGACGCGGAAAAGTCCTGCCCCTTTGTGACCCCGCAGGGCTGCACTGTTTATACCGACCGTCCTGTCACCTGCCGCTACTATCCGATCGGCATGGCGATAATGAAAAAGCACGACAAAAAGACCGGGGAGGACTTTTTCATAAAGATTAAAGAAGACCACTGCCTCGGCCACAAGGAGGAAAAAAACTGGACGATCGACGAGTGGCGGGCCGATCAGGAATCCGACCTCTACGACGAGATGAACAACGACTGGATGGAGGTCGTCCTGAAGGCCAAGACGCTTGGCATGGTAGAGCTCAGCCAGAAGTCGCTTGATCTTTTTTTCATGGTAGGTACAAACCTCGACATGTTCAGGGATTTTGTCTTCAATAGCAGTTTTTTGAACGCGTATGAGATAGCTCCCGAAGTCGTCGAGAAGATAAGGTCCGACGAACTCGAGCTCCTTAAATTCTCCCTAAGGTGGCTCCGCTATGCCATGTTCGGAGAAGGGGACTTCAAGGTAAACGCAGAGGCGAAAAAACGTGCCACTGAAAGAAAGAAGGCCGCTGCACTCGAGAAGGCAAAACTGATGGAAGAGGCAGCTAAGAAGGCGCTTGCCAAGTCCGCCGAAGAGGTGATGAAAGAGGCAGACTCCGGAAAAGAATAGGGAGAAGCAAGTCGTGGACGTCCGCTTCTCAGCAGGCGGATTCGCCGAAAACGACTGCGCCCACCCGGACGAGCGTTGCCCCCGCTTCGATGCCGACTTCGAAATCATGGTTTCCGCCCATCGAAAGGTGCGGAAGAACGAAGCCTTTCTTTTCTGCTTCCGCCCTGAGTTCGAACAGCCTTTGGTAGAAGGGTCTTCCCTTTTCGATGTCCTCCCGGAAAGGCAGTTCTGTTGTCAGACCCTCGAGCCTCAGGCCCTTTAACTTCCTTGTCTGCTCGATCACCCCTGAAAGCAGCTTTTCGGGGATGCCCGGCATGCCATCCGAAACGCGCGCCATAAGAAGAATCCGCTGGACCTTTCCTGCTGCTTCCGAATCCCGGCTGATCTGTCCGGCAAGTTCCGCAGAATCGACCCTATGGATGAGGTGAAAAAGAGAGACCGCTTCGCGTACCTCAGTCATATGCAGCGGGCCGGTGAGATGCCACTGCACGCCGCCATATTTTTCGGTCCTTTCGACCTCCTTGAAGCGCAAGATCTTCTCTCTCGCCCCTTCGAGGCGGCCGAGGCCGAAAAACCTGAAACCCACGTCTGCGGCATCCTTTATTGCGGAAAGCGGAATGTTATCGACCGATGCGATGAACTCGACATCATCCGGGATCCTCTCGGATTTCAATGTCGCCCTGCCCAGGCGCTTCATCACTGCGACCGTATTGGCAAGTATCATCCGCATATACTAATCACTCCCGAAAGCAATTGAAAGGCAGCAAGGCCTCCGAAAAACCACGCGCACATTATGAAAGCAGATACCGCCTCCCGCATCGTCTGAGAAAGCCCTCCTTCTCAAGACAACCAATGACCCCGCCGATCTTGTCGGCAGGAAGCTTCAGCAGCCGGACGATCTGCGCCTTTGAAAGGCCTTCCGTATCAATGAGTGTTCTCAAAACAGCCCCGCGCATCTGCCTGTTGGAACCGGAGAAGGGCGTCTGTTTCCTGTAAAGAGCGCTCCGTCTGTTTGGGTTGTCTCCCTTCCTGCCGAGCATCGCGCCATAGTCCATGAGCGCATAATACCATTCCCTCGGGTTTTTTCTGTCAAGGGCCTGTTCAAGAAGAGGCATGATCGCGGAGTCCCGTACAGAGACCCTATCACTGAAAAAGAAATGGATGAAGACCCTGCGGATGTTCGTCTCGATGAAGATCGTTGGAAGGTCGAAAGCGAATGCCTGCATCGCCGAAGCGGTATATTCGCCAATCCCCGGAAGCGTCAGAAGATCTTGCCTGGATGAAGGGAGTTTGCCGCCGAAATCGGCGATCACCTTCTCTGCTGTCCTCTTGAGGGCGATCGCGCGTCTGTTGTACCCCAGCCCCTGCCAGACCGCAAGCAGCACGGAAAGGGGGGCTGCTGCGAGGGAACGGAAATCAGGAAATGTTGTTATGAACAGTGTATATTTATTGAGGACCCGATCGACCCGCGTCTGCTGGAGCATGATCTCGGAGACGAGCACCCGGTAAGGGTTACGGGTTTTCCTCCACGGCATGACACGCCGGCTTCGATGGTAATGGCCGTAAATGATCTCTTGGAAAATATTTATTGTCCCTCCGTCGAATCCCTTTTTTCTGAGAGCTGTCTTGAACTGTCCGGTGAGGCTGTCTTCCTCAGGAAAGATGGCCGTGTCTTTCATTGCAGAAGCAGCAGCCCCGGCCGCGTATGGACGATCAGATAGATGACAACTGCGGCTGCCCCGCACAGAAGCGCGCCGGAAAGGGAGATAAGACCCGAGAAAAAGGTCCTGATGTCCTGGACAGAGGGTATGCCTGCCCAGAGGAACTGGATCGCAAGCCAGAGCAAAAGGAGATTCGTCCAGGAGAGGGTCCTCATCCTGCCCGGGGAAAGTGCGATATCGAGGCCCGGCAAATGGGCGTTGATCCTCATCATCCTCAAATGCGCCAGGAAGAGGCAGAGGACGACCCACCATATGACGGGCGCTATAGCGATAAAAGAGGAGAGCACCTTGAATCTGGTTGCTGCCTTTACATTTCCGAATACGATGTGTTCACCGGATATCCTCGGGACAACCGAAAATCCGGACGGTCTTCCGAAGATGAGTGCCGCGATATAGTGGGCGAGTTCGTGGAGGAAGGTGCCGAAAAAAAGGAATACGACTTTAAGAAGAAGCCTTATTTTCACTGCCTGAACCCCGGCGACTTCTTCCCCGATCATCCTTTGCCGGTCTGTTTTGGCCCCTGCCTGAAGCGTGGCTCCGGTGTCCCCGCGACCCAGCCTCCCTTCTTTCTCTGCCGTCTCCGGAATGACGGGACTTCCGGCCGGGACCTCCGGTGAACGCTGGCCTCTGGCCTCTCTGTTGAGGCCGGCCATGGGGCCGCTTGTAATCCGTTATGATGAGTTCGTCCGAAACCGGCTTGACCGGTATCTTCTGTTTGATATAGTCTTCGATGTCCTCAAGGGAGTGGACATACTCCTCGCAGGCGAGACTGATCGCCCTGCCCTCTGCGCCCGCCCTTGCGGTCCTTCCTATGCGGTGGACATAATCCTCCCTGTCCTGCGGGAGGTCATAGTTTATCACGTGGGTTACTCCTTCAATATGAAGGCCGCGGCTGGCCACATCTGTTGCGACCATGATCGGAAGCTCCCCTTCTTTGAAGAGGTCAAGGATCTTCATGCGCTTTCGCTGAGGGATCTCCCCGGTGATCGAGGCGGTCTTGTAATTGTTTGCGTTCAGGAGCGCCTCGAGCCTTTCGGCCATCGCCCGTGTATTGACGAATATGAGGATGCGTGCATGCTGTTGGCGCCTCAGGAGGCCAAGGAGAAGGCCGAACTTCTCTGACTGTCCGACATGGTATAACTCCTGTTCGATCTTTTCGACCGTCACCTGCTCCGGGGTGATCGATATCTCTTTGGGGAGGTTCATGTGTTCATAGCAAAGCTCCATCACCCGCATCGAAAGGGTTGCGGAAAACAGCATGGACTGCCGCTTGTCATAGGGAGACATCCTCCTTAACAGAAACCGCAGGTCGCTTATGAATCCCATATCGAACATACGGTCTGCCTCGTCAATGACCAGGAACTCCGTCTTCCTCAGGCTGTATACCTTCTGTTTAAGATAGTCAATCAGACGGCCGGGCGTGCCTATCAGCATATCGACATTGCCGCTCACTGCATCACGTTGTTTGAGATAGTCAATGCCGCCGAATACCGGCACGATATTGAAGCCGGCAAATCTGCCCAGCACGGACGCCTCGGCGTGTATCTGTGAGACGAGCTCACGCGTCGGGGCGATCACGAGGGCACGCGGGGACGGCCCGGGCCCGGGGGACGGCTGCGACAGCATGCGTGAGAAAACGGCGATAAGAAATGCTGCGGTCTTTCCGGTGCCGGTCTGTGCCTGGACCGCCAGGTCTTTTCCCGCAAGCGCAACAGGCAGAGCTGCTTGCTGAACAGGCGTACACTCCTGGAAACCGGCAGCGTTTATCCCCTCAAGGATGACGTCCTGAAGGCCCAGATCTTCAAATCTCATATGTACTACTATAACCTATAATTCGCAGTCAGTGCATCCGGCCTCTTTCGGCTGTCTGCCTCATGTGCCGCTTTCGCTCATGGAAACGGCCGATGAGGCGGCCCCTCTACTGGAATTCACAGGAAAACGCGTGCTAAAATAACCAATCTTCTTTCCCAAGGAATGGAAATCAATGGCTGAAGTCGTCCCCTTAAGAGGTGTTTTGTACAATGTACCGAAGGTCTCCGGCCTGGCCGGAGAAGACCTTCTTGCCCCTCCGTATGACATCATAACCCCGGAGTACCGTGAAGAGCTTTACAATAAGAGCCCCTACAATATCGTGCGGGTCGATTTCGGAAAGAAACTCGACGGAGATGACGAGCACGAAAATAAATATGTACGGGCGCGTGCATACCTCGAAGAATGGCTGAAAGGGGGGGTCCTCATGAGAAGCAGGGCACCCTTCTTTTATTCCTACGAAATATCCTATAAAATTGATAACAGCGAAAGGACACTGAGGGGCTTTCTCGGCCTCGTCAGGCTTGAGGAACTCGGGAAAGGGAGCATTCATCCCCACGAAGCTACTCATTCCAAACCCAAGAAGGACAGATTGGAGCTCATGAGAGTCTGCGGAGCAAATATCAGCCCCATTTTTTCCCTTTACAGAAGCGGCGAGAAGGAGGCCTCTGCGATACTCCTGCGGGCAGGGAAAACTCCGCCCTTTATCGAGGCCCGCGACAGGGACGGCTCGATACACAGACTACGAGAGATAACCGATACGGGGGAGATCGCAGCGATCCAGGAAGAGCTTCGCGACAAGCCGATATTCATCGCCGACGGTCACCACAGATATGAGACCGCCCTGCAATACCGCAATGAGATGAGGGCGAAGGAAGGCGCATCAGGCGGTCCGCGGCCCTATGACTATGTGCTCATGTTCCTTGCAAATATGGCCGATGAGGGGCTGACGGTACTGCCGACGCACAGGTTGATCAAAGAGATGCCTGAGGCCGCGCTTGAGCGGCTTTCCCGGTACTTTATGATCGAAAAGGTGAAATCAGGGAATATCACCCGCGGCATTGAAGGCAGACGCCACGCCTTCGGACTTTACTGTGGGGAGGGAGAGGACGGTTACATCCTCGAGTACAATGGAGGGGATATGTCCGGCGTCTCCCCGGCGCTTGCCGATCTCGATGTGTCTATCCTGCATGAACTCGTCCTTGGGAAGATTCTGCAGGTGGGCGACATCACATATGAGATGGACCTGCGGAAATGTCTGGAACTTGTGAGGAAAGGCCGGTATGCCGCCGCCTTTTTCCTGAATCCCACGCGGGTGGAGGACGTCGAGAATGTGGCGCTCTCTTCTCTCAGGATGCCCCCGAAGTCTACCTATTTTTATCCGAAGCTGCTGACCGGGCTGGTTTTGAATATATTCAATAACACTTTATAAAGGAGGCCAAAGATGGCTGTTCGCGTAGCAATCAACGGATTTGGCAGGATTGGAAGAAACTTCTTGAGGACGAGCAAAGGATACAAGGAATTCGAGATAGTGGCGATCAACGATCTTACGAACTCGAAGACACTTGCCCACTTGCTCAAATACGATTCGGTGCACGGCGTATTCGATGCCGATGTAAAGGACACCGGATCAGGGATCTCGATAGACGGCAAGGAGATAAAGATATCTGCGGTAACGGCGCCCGAGAAACTCCCCTGGAAGGACCTCGGCGTTGACATCGTCGTTGAATCGACCGGACTCTTTACGGACAGGGCGTCGGCCTCCAAGCATCTCGAAGCCGGGGCGAACTACGTCATCATCTCCGCTCCGGCCAAGGAGCCTGATGCGACGGTCTGCATGGGCGTCAACGAGGAGACCCTCGATGTCTCAAAGCACAAGATCATATCCAACGCCTCCTGCACCACGAACTGTCTGGCCCCTGTTGCCAAGGTCCTGCTGAATGAATTCGGTCTTGTAAGGGGACTCATGACCACGATCCACTCATACACGAACGACCAAAGGATACTCGATCTGCCGCACAAGGACCTGAGAAGGGCACGCGCTGCGGCGCTCTCGATGATCCCGACGACGACCGGCGCAGCCAAAGCTGTGGGGCTTGTCCTTCCCCAGCTTAAGGGCAAGCTCGACGGCATGGCGATCAGGGTCCCGACCCCTAACGTCTCCGTCGTCGACCTTGTGGCCGAAGTCGGAAAAGACACTACCGCCGAAGAGGTGAATGCTGCTCTCAGGAAGGCTGCCGAAGGGCCTATGAAGGGGATCCTTCAGTATACGGAGGAGCCGATCGTTTCGATCGACTGTAACGGCAACGCCCATTCATCGGTCCTGGATGCCGGCGTCACAAAGGTGATGGAAGGCAGGATGGTCAAGGTACTTTCGTGGTATGACAATGAATGGGGCTACAGCTCGCGACTAAGGGACCTCATTCTGTACATCCTGAAAAAGAGGGGCTGATCGATGATCAGGAAGACCGGCGCAAATTCCATCGGGATAAAGGATATTCTGAACAAGCTCTCGATCGATGAGCTGAATGTTCGGGGGAAGCGGGTCTTTATAAGGGTCGACTTCAATGTGCCCTTTGATGACAACCTCCGTATTACCGATGACAGCAGGATACGCTCGACCCTTCCCACGATCAACTACGCAATCGATGAGGGGGCGAAGGTGATCCTGGCGTCTCACCTCGGAAGGCCGAAGGGGAAACCCGACCCGCGATATTCTCTTGCCCCCGTTGCAAAGAGGCTCCAGAGGCTCCTTGACAAGGACGTAGTCTTTGCGCCGGACTGTATCGGTCCTCAAGTGGAGAGCCTCGTGGGAAAGATGAAAGACGGCGATGTCATTCTCCTTGAAAATCTGAGATTTCATTCCGAGGAGGAAAAAAACGACGAGCACTTCGCCGAAAACCTGGCGAGGCTGGCAGACTTCTATATCAACGATGCCTTTGGCGCCGCCCACAGGTCGCACGCCTCGACGGTGGGAATCCCCAAGTTCCTCCCGTCGGCGGCAGGGTTCCTGATGAAGAAGGAGATCGAGTACCTGAAGGGCGTCGTCGACAATCCGGTGAGGCCCTTTGTAGCGATCCTCGGAGGGGCGAAGGTCTCCGGAAAGATCGGCGTTCTCGAACATCTCGAGGCGAAAGTGGACAAGGTTCTTGTCGGAGGGGGCATGGCCTTCACCTTCATCAAGGCGATGGGATATGAAGTCGGAGATTCGCTCGTCGAAAACGACATGCTCGAAACCGCCCAGAGGATAAGAAAGAAGCTCAGGTCCGCGGGAATAAAATTCTATCTGCCTGTGGATTGTGTCATCGCGCAGAGTCTCGAGCCAGGCGCCGAGACGAAGATAGTCCCGACCCTTGAAATCCCGAAAGGATGGAGGGCGCTCGACATCGGTCCGGCGACGGTGAAACTCTTCTCCGAGGCGCTTGCCAACGCAAAGACTATCCTCTGGAACGGCCCGATGGGGATATTCGAGGTAGATGCCTTTTCTCGTGGGACATTTTCGATCGCCCACGCCGTAGCCGATGCCTACGCCCTGACTATCGTAGGCGGCGGCGACACGGATCTTGCGGTACACCGGGCCGGGGTCTCTGATGCGCTCTCATTCATCTCAACAGGAGGAGGCGCCTCTTTGCAGCTTCTCGAAGGCAAGGAGCTCCCGGGAATCGCCGCTCTGACGGAGAGAAAGGGCGAGGCATAGAAGCGGCCCGTTTATAGGGACAATCAATCCCCCTCGGAGAGGGGGATTTTTTTTGCGGGAGCGGATGATCTCCGCTCCCGATGTCTTTTCTATACCCTGCGGTCTGCTCAGCGCACAAATCACGGGTCAGGTTTCAACGAAAGAAGAAGGCCTTGCGTGTCTTGGCCTACGCTACCGGCACAAAGAATGAATCGGAAACCTTGTGCGGCAGTTTCTCATTCATGTGGGAAAGGATCCCTCTTTTCAGTTCAACGATCGAAGGACTCTTGCTTTCGAACTGTTCAATCAGAAACGATGCCGCGACTTCCGGCTTGATTATGTCGCCGCACGTAAATATATCCACCGCGGCGTAGGCATACTCCGGCCACGTGTGAATCGACAGATGAGACTCCGCGATTACTACCATGCCGCTAATGCCGAAGGGATTAAATTCGTGGAAGGAAATATCAACTATGGTCGCCTTGGCCTCTTTTGCCGCGGCAACCAACGTGTCTTTGACCCTCGTCAGGTCTTTGAGAATCTCAGGGTTGCAGTCCCTCAATTCTACTAATAAGTGGGTACCTAAAGCATGCAATCCTCTACCCCCTACAGTAATAAAATTTAGGCTTACGCAGCCCCTATTAAGCTAAAAATTTTACAGCATAGAAGTAAACCTTGTCAAGGGAAAAGGTGCGCATTTCATAGATTCATTGTAACAGAAAAAAAAGGGAATCAACCATTTTTTTGAAATTATTTTACGAGGCGTTTTCAAGGTATTACCTTGTTGAGCCCGTATTCGACTATGCCGGATGCCCCGGCCTTCTTCAGTTTCGGGATCAGTTCGCGGACCGTCTTCTCATCCACGATCACGTCGAGGTCGTACCAGCCGATGTCGGAGAGCGCAGATATCGTTGGCGAATGCATCGAAGGAAGAAGGCTCATGACTCGCTTCAGATTTTCCTTTGAAACGTTCATCTTAAGGCCGACCTTTTCTTCCGCCGAAAGCGCACCCTTCAGAAGCATTACGATATTCTCCATCTTCTGCCGCTTCCACTTGTCCTGCCATGCCTTCTTGTTGGCGATGAACCTTGTGCTCGACTCGAGGATCGTCTCGACGATACGAAGGTTGTTGGCCCGAAGCGACGTCCCGGTCTCGGTGAGTTCGACGATTGCATCTGCGAGGTGCGGCGGCTTCACCTCCGTTGCGCCCCAGGAAAAGTCGATTTCGGCCTTTACGTTCTTCGACTTGAAATACCTCTTTGTGAACCCGACGAGTTCTGTGGCGACGCGTTTGCCGTTGAGGTCCCTGATGCTCTTTATCCTGGAATCATTGGGCACTGCGATGACCCATTTGACCGGCCTTAGGCCCTCCTTGGCATAATTGAGCTCTGCGACCTCCTTGACGTCTGCCGCCTGCTCCATTATCCAGTCGTATCCGGTAAGGCCGCAGTCGAGGATGCCGTTTTCGACGTATCTGGCCATCTCCTGGGCCCTGATCAACATGGATTCTATCTCGGGGTCGTCGAAGACCGGATAGTACGAACGGCTCGATACAGAGATGTGATATCCGGCCTTTCTGAAGAGTTTCAGTGTAGATTCCTGGAGGCTCCCCTTCGGGAGACCGAGGTTGAGCGTTTTATTTTTGGGGCTCATCGCGTTTCCTTTCTCATCTTTTTCGCTTGTGCAGTTTTATTTTTTCTTATCCTGATCGTGTTGGCATGGGCTTCGAGGCCTTCCACGCACGCTATCTTCTCCACGACCCCGGCGATCCTTGAAAACGCCTTTTCGCCGAAACTTATCAGACTGGACCTCTTGTAAAAATCATAGACTCCGAGGGGAGAAAAGAAGCGGGAGGTGCCCCCGGTGGGAAGCGTGTGGTTTGGACCTGCGGAGTAGTCGCCGAGGGCTTCGGGGGACCACTGACCGAGGAATATCGCGCCCGCATTTTCTATCAGCGGCAGGATCTTCTCGGGCTTCGAGGTCATTATCTCGAGGTGCTCCGGAGCGATCCTGTTTGATATGGCTGCTGCCTGCCTGAGGTCTTTGGCGACGATTACACCTCCGTAGCTATCGATGGATGCCCGGGCTATGCTTTTTCTTGTGAGCTGACGGAGCTGTCCTTCGAGTTCTTCCATTACCTTTCCAGCAAACGCCGCCGAATCGGTGACAAGGACTGAGGATGCGAGTTCGTCGTGTTCAGCCTGCCCGAGAAGATCGGCTGCAACAAAGGAGGCGTCGGCGGTCGAGTCGGCGATCACCAGTATCTCGCTCGGGCCCGCAATCATGTCGATGTCAACGAGTCCGAAGACCATTTTTTTTGCGGTTGCAACGTAGATGTTTCCGGGACCGACGATCTTGTCGACCTTCCCGATGGTCTTCGTTCCATAGGCGAGGGCCCCGATGGCCTGGGCCCCTCCGATGCGGTATACTTCGCTTACGCCGAGCATTCTGACGGCAGCCATTACATAGGGATTGATCTCCCCCCCCGGAGCAGGTACGCACAGGGCGATCTCTTTTACGCCGGCGACCTGTGCGGGGATGACGTTCATAAGCACCGTCGAAGGATAGGCAGCCTTTCCGCCGGGAACGTAAACCCCCACGCGGTTCAGGGGGCGGATGGACTGGCCAAGGAGCGTCTCGCCTTCCCTGAACGACCAGGAGCGCTCGGCCTGCATTTCATGAAATTTCCTGATCCTTTTTGCCGACACCGAAAGCGCCTTTACCACCCGAAGATCAGCCTTCTGCGCCATTTTCGATATGACGGAATCCGGCAGTCTCAGCCGCCCGGCCTTCTGGTCGTCGAACCTTCGGGTATATTCGAGGACCGCCTTGTCCCCGTTTCCGGCCACGTTCCCGAGTATGTCCCTGACCGATGACTCGACTGCAGGGTTGTCTGCCGGTCCGCGCGAGCGGAGCGCCCGCAGAAAACCCGTCAATTCCCTTTCGGTTTTGATTATTCTCATTGGATTAATTCTAAGGATTGGGGTGCAATTATTCAAGTTTTCACGCTGCCTGCACTGCAGTCCCCGGCGGCAACGTTATTGACAGATAATCGGTGTCTCAAGTAAAGTGTACGGTATGGTGGAAGACTACCATAAGACCGATAATGCGGCCATAAGGGAAATCGCCGCAAAGCTCCGCCACACCATCTCAATCGAAGCATTTGTCATCGTCGTCCTCTTTGCCATTATCCTCCGATACATCTATCTGGCCGACTCACCATATCTGGCCTTTCTTCCCAACTTCTCGGTCGCCGTTATCATGGGTATCACCCTCCTTCTTGCCTCTGTAGGCTTTTTTTTGTCGTTTAGGATAGCCAAACAGGTCGTCAGGATGATCAGGGATTACAGCGGGAGATTCGAGAGGATCCTCGGAATCACAAGGGACCTCAGAGAAGAGATCTACGGCGACATCCTCCTCGAAAAGATTATGGACTATGCGATCGCTATTACAGGCTCTGACGCCGGGGCGATCCTCCTGATGGAGGAAAACGAACTTGTTTTCAAGATGGTCAAGGGTGAAAATGCCGACAAGCTCGTCGGAGTCGCTGTCGGTGACGGCAGGGGCGCTGCGGGGTGGACTGCGCAGAAGGGCAGGTCCCTGCGTATCACAGACACTTCCTCTGATGCCAGGTTCGACCAGGAAGTGGATTCCCTAACCGACAAGAAGACAAAGTCGGTCCTCTGTGCGCCGCTCAAGACAAAATCAGGAGTGCTCGGCGTCATCGAACTTACCCAAGAGGAGGGAGGCTATTCCTACCGCGAGAGGGATGAGGAGATTATCGCCTACCTTGCCGAGCAGGCCGCCTTTTCGATTCTCAGGACGAAGTTCCTTGAGGACCAGAAGAACTACGAGATACATCTGACCGACATGCTCTTAGAAGCGATCGACTTTCAGGTCGCCTCAAAGAAGGGGCATTCGCGGAGGGTGGCCAAGTATGGAAATATTCTCGCCAAGGGCCTGAAGATGACGGAAGATGAAAGGAAGAGGCTCTATTTTGCGAGCCTTCTGCATGACGTCGGGTTTTTGAAGATCAATGCCGATGAGGCCTTCAAAAAAGAAGATTTTATGAGACATCCCGTAATCGGATACGAAATGATCAGACCTATCAATTTCTATGCGGAAATCGCTCCCTTTATTCTTCATCACCATGAACGATACGATGGAAGCGGATACCCCATGAAACTCAAGGGCGAGGATATCCCGATCGGAGCGAGGATAATTGCCATCGCTGAGTGCTTTGACGTGATGACGAGCAAGGCATCCTACCGTATCCCGGTGAGCTTCGGCGAGGCGACTGCGGAACTGAAACACGCGGCCGGGACCCAGTTCGATCCGGAACTGGTCGAGATATTCATAGACAATATTGAACCTCAGCATATGGGATGATTGAGGGCGCCGGCAGGGGCTTGAAAACTTCGGTGGGCGCCTCCGTAGGGCTGAACATCACCGATGCATTCCTGCAGGCCGCACGGCTGTATCCCTCAAACATCGCCTTCTACTGGTTTGACTCGGGCTGGAAGACCCTTTCCTACAGTGACTTCGCCCGTCAGGTGAGGGCTGGAGCGGCGCTCCTTTTGCGGTTGGGCCTTGTGCGGGGAGAAAGGGTTGCGATTGTCTCCGAAAACAGGCATGAGTGGTGCACCTCCTATCTTTCCGTCATTATGGCCGGTGGCATTGCGGTGCCGGTTGATGCGCAGCTTGGACCCGCAGAGATCGGCAATCTCCTCAGCGATTCCGGCGCGAGAATCGTCTTTCACAGCAGCAAGACGACGCAGAATGTCGTGGCGTCAGTATCGGCGTTTGCTGCTGGAAGCGGCCCTGTCCTGATCGATCTCGATTCGGAAGAATGTCGGATGGCGATGGAGACTGAACCGGACATTACTTCCGAGCCCGGAACCGCCGATGATGTTGCCTCGGTCATCTACACCTCGGGTACAACAGGTGTTCCGAAAGGGGTCGAACTCACCGGCCGGAACTTCTGTGCCGATGCCGAGGCGCTCATAGCTGCCGGTGTGGTTTCCCATGAAGACAACGTCCTGTCCGTCCTTCCCCTTCATCATACCTATGCCTTCATGTGCACCTTTCTCGTACCCGTCTTTCTCGGGGCTTCGATTACCTACCCGGCGAGCCTAAAGGGACCGGATATTATGGCTGCGGCCCGTGAATGCGGGGTGAGCGTTATCATCGGCGTCCCCCAGCTCCTCGGCATGATAAGTAACGGGATAATGGAGCGTATAAAGGGCCTTCACCGGCCGCTTCCCTTTGTCCTTCTTCTGCTGAAGAGATTATCAGGGTGGCTGCGCGAGAGGCATGATATCAATCTGGGGCGGTTGGTCTTCAGGTCCGCGCACAGTCAGCTGGGGCAGCGGCTCAGGTTTCTGGGAAGCGGCGGTGCAAGGCTGGATCCCGAGGTCATGAGAGACCTGGAGGCCTTCGGCTTCACAGTCGTCGAAGGCTATGGGCTTACCGAGACGTCTCCTGTTGTCACCTTCAATCCGGTCACTGCGAGAAAACCAGGGTCAGCCGGCAGGCCGCTTCCCTCGGTGGATATAAGGATATTCAATCCCTCCCCGACAGGCGAGGGAGAGGTCGAGATACGAGGGCCGATGGTGATGAAAGGGTATTACCGAAACCCCCGGGCTACCGAAGGTGTCTTCGACAATGGATGGCTGAAGACCGGCGACATAGGGAGGTTCGACAGCGAAGGATATCTCTTCATCACCGGCCGGTCAAAAGAGGTGATTGTCCTTAGTTCAGGGAAAAATATCTATCCTGAGGACGTCGAAAAGGCGTATATGACGGCCCCGCTTATCAAGGAGGTATGCGTCCTCGGTATTGAAGAAAGGGGTGGAGAATTTCTCCATGCGGTGATCGTACCTGACCTCGACTACGCAAGGAGAAACAGGATTGAGAACATCCTCGAGGAGATAAAATGGGAGCTTAACCAGATTTCCGGGAGGATGCCCTCCTATATGAGGATAACCGGTTTTTCGGTCCGGTCCGAGCCGTTGCCGAGGACGCCGCTTGGGAAGTTGAGGCGTTTTCTGATCAAGGCGGACCTGGCTGAAAGGTCGGTGGAGACAAGGGAAGAGGCAAAGGCCGCCGAAGTTTTCCCGGGGGACGAGGCTTCGGCCGCGGTGCTGTCTGCATTAAGACATTTCGCGAAAGCGGGGACGCCTATCAGCCCCGGCGACAACCTCGAGCTCGATATCGGCCTTGATTCGCTTTCGAAGATAGAACTGGTCGTTTCGCTTGAAAAGTCGCTTTCTCTTAAGCTGCCCGAAGATTTCATCTCAGGGCTTCAGACCGTTGGTGATCTTGTGGAAAAGGTGAAGACCGTCGCAAAAGGCGGATATCAGGCAGAGGCGGCCGAAAAGATGGGCTGGAAGGATATCCTTCTGAGAGAGCCCTCCACTGAAGACCTCCGGATGGTGTCGCTCGAAAATCCTGCAGGCGTGATAGTACCTGCATTCGCAGGACATTCCGCCCTTAGGCTCCTCTTTAGGCTCCTCTTCAGGCTCGCTGTGCGAGGCGCCGACAACATCCCTTCACACCGGAATTTCATCCTGGCCCCGAACCATACCAGCTACCTCGATGGCTTCGCGGTCATCCTATCCCTGCCCTTCGCCCGCTTCAGGCATATCTACACACTCGGGCTGAGCGATTATTTCGCCGGCTTTGTAAAAAGCAGGTTTGCCAGGATCGCCCACGTCATCCCTATAGATTCGTCGGTATATCTGAATAAGGCGCTTCAGATATCAGCACATGTGCTGAAACGGGGCGAATCGCTTTCCGTTTTCCCCGAGGGGGGCCGTTCCTATGACGGAAACCTCATGGAGTTCAAAAAGGGCGTAGGGATCCTTGCCGTCGAGCTTGGGGTCCCTGTCGTTCCCGTCCATATAGAGGGGGCCTTCGAGGCACTCCCCCGCGGCTCTGTCCTGCCGAGGCTGAATAGGATCACCGTCACCTTTGGCGAGCCGCTTGTCGCATCGGAGATGGATTTCTCCAAGAAACCTGAAGGGATCGATGAATACCAGTACTTCGCTGACCGGCTTCGCGAAAGGGTTAGGGCCCTGGGCTGAATCAGGTTTTTCTTCTTGACACAGTGCCGACAGGAAGGGTATAAAATAGCGTCTTGCCAAGGGGATCGCAGACAGAAAATGGAGGGATTTCATATCGCATGGCGTTGCTGAATGACAGCGCTTTCTTGCACCGATGGGACAAAGACTTCAGGACACGATTATAAATAACAACATGGGGAGGGAGATCATGTCTGTCAAGAGAGTATTTGTGAGCGATGTGCATATGAGTCCGGGGTGGAGTCTGGGAAAAAATGGCTGTTATGACTGGTTCGATAAGAAAGAGGCCGATGCCTTCTCAGGCTTTCTGGCGGCTCAGACAGCGGA
>JAWOKY010000090.1:0-2725 GCA_033853975.1 Thermodesulfovibrionales bacterium | reverse complement strand
TCCTTTACTGGTACGGCTGGCTGGGCGAGATCGACGCGACGCTGGCGCTGTTCGTTTCGCTCATGATCTTCTGCCAGGTGTGGTACTTCGAGCGGCAGCGAGGTTTGTCCCTTGTCGCATCGGGTGTTCTTGCGGGCCTCACGTTCCTCCTCAAGGGATTTGTTGCGGTCGTTTTTTTCGCGATTCCGCTGCTGACTCTGGCGGTGTGCAAAAGGCAGACCAGGAGGCTCTTCAGCCTTCCGGCCTTCCTCTCCTATTGCAGTGCCGTGGTCATTCCTTTACTCTGGATAGGTCAGATTTCCCAGCCGGGGCAGTTTCTGAAGACGCTGCTGGCCGAGAGCGCCGAACGGGTCGAGCAGTCTTTAAACGTCGCCTCTTTTCTGATTCACCTCGCCGAATATCCGCTCTTGACTATCAAGCAGACCCTCCCGGCGAGCTTCTTTCTCCTGTATGCAATTGTACTTGGCAAGGCACGGCTTCAGGGCACTACCAGGATGCTGGGGCTTGTCTTTATTTTCAGCTATCTTCTCTTCTTTCTTGCTGCCGGCAGCAGGGGCAGGTATATCCTGCCGCTTTTTCCTCTGGCGGCGGTCTTTGCGGCTCGGGTGATCCTTGACGGCTCATCGGTGAGGGAACACCTCCTCACGAGTTTTCTTTCCGTTATTGTCCTGTTTATAATAGGGAGGTTCCTTTTCGGGTTCTTCGGGCTGCCTCACGATCAGGAACGACGGGGTTCCCCTGAGGTGATTGCCAGGGAGGTCATGGAATCCATCGATTTATCAAAGCCGACGGCTTGCGACTGTACCGATCAGCAAAGCATCTGTCTCTACATGGATCTTTATTCAGGCCGGGTGTTCAAGACCCCTTCCGTGACCAGGGATTGGCAATACCTCGTTACGTGCGGAGGCGCCCCGGAAGGCGAGGTGCTGAAGACCCTGAAGATGCATAACGCCGTCGTAAGTGTCAGGGAAAGACGTTAGTCGTACGAGGAGGGATTGCGATGCATATCGGAATAATCGGGACAGGCTATGTCGGCCTTGTGACCGGCGCCTGCTTTGCGGAATTCGGAGTATTCGTCACGTGCGTCGACAAGGATGAAAAGAAGATAAGAGCCCTGAAGAAGGGCATCATTCCCTTCTATGAACCGGGACTGGACGATCTGGTAAAGAGGAACATCAGGCAGGGCAGGCTGAAATTCACCACAAAGATCGGAGATGCGGTGGACCAGTCCCTGGTCGTCTTTATCGCGGTCGGCACGCCCCCCAGGGGAGACGGGTCTGCTGAGCTTAAATATATCGACGCGGTGGCAAACGAGATCGCCGCGCATATGAACGGCTACAAGGTGATCGTCACGAAGAGCACCGTCCCGGTAGGCACCGGAAAGAGGATCAGGCAGATCATCGCAGAGAACCTCAGAGAGCGGAGCAAGTTCGATGTCGTCTCCAACCCGGAGTTTCTGAGGGAAGGAGCGGCCATCGAAGACTTCATGAGGCCGAACCGGGTGGTGCTCGGTGCGGAGAGCCAGCAGGCGGTTGCGATCCTGAAAGACCTTTACAAGCCTCTCTATCTCATAGAGACGCCTTTCGTAATAACCAGTGTCGAGACCGCGGAACTGATCAAGTATGCCTCGAACGCTTTCCTCGCAGCAAAGATATCCTTTATCAACGAGATCGCGAATCTCTGCGACGAGGTGGGAGCGGATGTGAACGTCGTGGCAAAGGGCATGGGGCTGGACCAGAGGATCGGCTCCAAATTCCTCCATGCGGGAGCGGGGTTCGGAGGTTCGTGTTTTCCGAAGGATACAAAGGCGCTGCTCAGGTTGGCGGAAAAGCACGGCGTCGAACTTTCCGTGATCGGGGCTGCGATCTCTGCCAACGAGAGACAGAGGCATATCATGTTCGACAAGATAAGGCACGGGATGGGTGGCCTGAAGGGCAAGGTCATTGCGGTCCTCGGGCTCTCCTTCAAGCCCAATACCGATGACCTGAGGGATGCGCCGTCGCTCTTCCTCATCGAGAGGCTGCTGAGGGCGAAGGCAAGACTCAGGGCGTACGATCCTGCCGCGATGGAGAGCGCACGGTCTCTGTTTCCCGGCGTCATTTTCTGCAAGGATCCCTATGATGCGGCGACGGGCGCCGATGCGCTGGTCATCGTGACCGAGTGGAATCAGTTCCGGAACCTCGATCTCGAGAAAATGAAGGGCCTGCTCCGCCAGCCGCTCTTCTTTGACCTGAGGAACATTTACGAGCCGGAGAAGATGAGGAAGTTCGGGTTCAAATACTTCTGCGTCGGAAGAAGCTGAAAATATTTTCTCCTGCGCATCGAGGGGACAATTCGTCTCGGAGTTCTTCTAATCGACAAGATATTAACAAGATATTAATATGTCATATGCAATTTCCTGATAATACAGGTTTCGCCAGATCTCTCATAAGTTTTCTTCAAAGGTGTCGTATAAGAACTCTTCGCCGAATCGCCCCCTTGAAATTCCGATCCGGGCTGCTTTTCCCCCCACGTTCCCCGGAAATAGCGGAGTTCTTTGTGCTGTCACTCCGGCTTGCCTGCCTGTCTAGCTTTCTCCTTTTTTCCGGTGACTGTTTGCATGTTTACCTCCAAACTGTTTCTGGTATATAATGGAATTCGGTTCGGGCGATTAGCTCAGTGGGAGAGCGCTCCCTTCACACGGGAGAGGTCGCTGGTTCAATCCCAGCATCGCCTACCATTTTCC
>JAWOKY010000089.1:0-42982 GCA_033853975.1 Thermodesulfovibrionales bacterium | reverse complement strand
ATCAGGTAGTCCGTGATCTTGTTCGTGGGCAGCACATCGCTGTTGAAACCGATGTACATCGAATCGATCGTCTCGCCGACGGCAACGCTGATCACCGGCTGCTGGGACTCCCTGGGCAGCTGGTTGAGAACCGCGTTTACCTTCGTGTTGATCTCCGTGAGGGCCTTGTTGTAATCATAGTTAAGCCGGAGGTATGCCTGGATTGTGCTGACACCCTGGGTGCTCGAGGAGGTGAGATAGTCGATGCCGTTTGCCTGCGCGATCGAGTTTTCAAGAGGCGTCGTGATGAAGCCGGAAACCAGTGAGGGGTCGGCGCCGAAGTATACGGTCGAGACGGTGACGACCGCATTCTGCGTCTCGGGGTACTCGCGGATCGGGAGCGTCTCCATGGAACGAAGTCCCAATACGAGGATCAGGAGGCTCACCACGGTGGCAAGGACCGCGCGGCGTATGAAGAGATCGGTAAAGCGCATCCGGCCTTCCCCTATTCGTCCTTCGGCATCGGGGCCGCCTCGTCGCTGGGTGCGACCGCATTGTTGATCACCACAGTGCTTCCGTTTTTGAGTTTCAGCTGACCGCTCGTGACGATCACGTCTCCTTCCTTTATGCCACTGAGGACGGCTATCTGGTCACCGCGCGTGGGCCCCGTGGTGACAAACGTCTGTCTTACGGTAAGCGTCGCCTTACTTTTCGGTCCCTTTCCGCTTTCAACGACGAAGACCGTCTCCCCGTAAGGATTGAAGGTCACCGCGGTCTGCGGCAGAGTCAGGTATCTCTGTTTGGCCCCCGCCTTTACCTGGACAGAGGCATACATCCCCGGAATCAGTCTGTGCCCCGGATTCGCAAAGGTCGCCTCAGCCTGGAAGTTGCGAGTAGCAGCATCGACCTTCGGATCGATTGTCGTTATCCTGCCGGTAAAGGCGCGGTCGGGGTAGGTGTCGGTAGTGGCGACAACCTCCTGACCGAGAGAAACGCGCGAGAGTTCCTGCTGGGGCAGGTAAAAGTCGGCGTAGATCGTATCGAGCGCCTGAAGGGTGACGATCTTGTCGCCGGGATTGATGTACTGGCCGGGATTTACCGTGCTGATGCCGAGCCGCCCCGCAAAGGGCGCGCGGATCGTCTTCTTTTCAACCAGCGCTGCCTGTTCATTGACAAGGGCGCGCTTGTTTTTAAGGTCAGAGGCATCGGAATCGAGGGTTGCCTGGCTTATCGCCTGCACGGCAAACTGTTTTTTGTCTCGCTCGTAGACTGTATGAGCAAGCTCCGCCTCGGCCTGGAGAGAGTGCAGGTGGGCGATGTCGGAGTCGGCGTTGAGCTGCACGAGCAACTGCCCCTCCTTGGCATCCGCTCCCGACTTGCAAAGAACATTGCTGACGAGCCCCGACACCTCGCTTGTCACGTCCACACCGCGCACCGCGCGCAGGCTGCCTACCGACTTGAGCTCAGGCTGCCAGAACTGATACCCCGCCTTGATCGCGGTAACGGTCACAGGGGGCGGCCGGAAGGAGGCCATGGATTTCTTCATCATCATGGACTTGTAGGCAATATAGCCGAATATGGCGCCAAACAGAAGGCCGACAGCCACGAGCATGATCACCATACGCTTTATCATCTATAAGATCCTCCGTATCACCCTGTCGTCATTATCAAGAGCCCTAATAAATATGGACTGCCTGTTTGTTCTGTCATTGCAGCTATCGGGCATGCCGTGTCCCTACTCCTTTTTTCCCTTCGTCGCCGTGTTCCCGTCATCGTCTCCCGTATCCTTGTTCCACCACCCTCCCCCGAGCGCCTGAAAGAGCGCAGCCGTGTCGGCAAAGCGCGCTGCCTGGGCCTGAACAAGGATGAAATGGGCCAGACGGTATTGCCGCTGGGCATTGAGCAGAGAGAGATAACTCACCGCCCCGAGATCGAACTGCTTTTCTGTGAGGTCGAGCGTGTCCCTTGCTGCCGCTTCGGCCTCCGCCTGAGCCCTAAGTGTGCGGGCATCGTCTTCGAGGGCCCTCAGCACATCCGCCACGTCCTGAAAGGCCTGCAGCACCGTCTCGCGATACTGCGCCGCAGCCTGGTCATAGGCCGCGATTGCTGCACGCCGTTTCGCCGCAAGCTCGCCTCCATGGAAGACCGGCTGAAGAAGTCCGGCGCCGATACTCCAGATGGACGAGCCGTCGCCGAAAAGATTATCGATTTTCGTCGTCTCAGAACCGTAACTTCCTGTGAGCGTGATCTGTGGATAGAGGTTCGCAGTCGCAACGCCGATACGGGCGCTGGCCGCATGCAAAAGCTCTTCTGATGCGAGGATGTCAGGACGCTGACGCACAAGCGACGACGGGAGGCTCACAGGCAGTTCCTGCGGCAGCTGCAGGCTGTCAAGGGAAAATTGCGGAAGTACAGCCTCGCCGGGCGGCTTGCCGCTGAGAACCGCCAGGAGATGACGCGTCTGCGCAAGCGCCTTTTCAAGCGGCGGCAGTGTTGCCTTCGTTTGGGCAAGCTGGGCGCGCTGTGCAAGCACATCCGAACGGGACACGCCGCCGAGCTGGAACTGGCGCTCGACGACTTCGAGCTGCTTTGACTGGTCGGCCACAATATCCTGAGTCGACCGGATCTGGGCGCGCAAAGACGCCTCCCGTACAGCGGCGGTGACGATATTTGAGGTGAGCGTCAGATATGCGCCTTCGAGCTGGAAACGCTGAGAATCCACCTCGGATCTGAGTGCCTCCAGTTCGCGCCTGCCTCCTCCGAAGAGGTCCAGCGAATAGGTGACATCCACCGATGCATTGTAAAGGGTCAGGAGCACGCCCTTTCCGGGCTGTCCGATTTCCGCCCCCGAAAATTTCTCGCGCGTGGCCGATGCCTTGGCATCCACGGCGGGAAACATAACCACCCCGGTTTGCGCAGTCAGGTTCTCCCGGGCCTGACGAAGCGCAGCTTCCGCCGCCGAAAGTGTGGGGCTGTCAGCCAGCGCCTGACGGATGAGCCGGTCGAGGTCTTCGGAATGAAAAAGCGTCCACCACTGGGCAGGGATATCCTTGCCCAAGGAAAGCCGCTGGGCCTCGCCGCCTGTCCCCGGGGCAGAAGCAGTCTCCGCGGGCATTTTTACGGCGGTATACGAGGTTATCTTCGGCGCCTCGGGCCGATGGAAATCAGGGCCTACCGTGCAGCCGGCCGCTATCATTGCGGCGAAGGCCGAGGCAATGACCCTCCCGGGGAAGATGGGAATGGCGCTTTTCAACATTATTTTCATGTATAAGGGCCGCCTGAAAAACATTATATCAGGGAAGGGGCAGGGACTACAGGGGAACAAATCATATTATTGCGGGTCGATGCGCATCTTCCTCATTCGTATCAGTCCGGCCTCGAGTCGCGCGAAGTCGAGGCTCTTTCTTCCGAGGCGATCAAGATCCACCTTCAGTCTCCGCGCGATCTCCTTCACTGCGGGCAGAGGCTCGGGGTCCGCCTTCTCCCAGTAGGGTCTCAACTCACGAAGGAATATGTTCACGGTCACCGGCCCGATTCCGTAAAAATCGAGAAGCAGGGCTTCAAGGTCTGTCTTGTCTTTCGCCCCACCATGTAATTTCTTCAGACTTCCTCCATATTCACGCATAAGCTTTTCGCAGATCCTGAGGAGCTTGGTAGAGGTCTTCTCATCGTATCGCACATAACCGCCTTCCCTCATTACGGGATTTACGAGAAAATCCCAGCCGGCGCCGATGATTCTTTCGGGCGCAAGAAGGCCGTGGATCCTGAAGGAGTTGTAGGTATTGCGCGCGATGGTCTCCGAAATCCTCGCACCGAAGAGGATGCTTGCGAGAAACCACTTGAAAAGCTCAGCATCGGTATTCTTCTTCAGGTGGATGTCAAGCTCCTCCGAAAAAAGCGGGCTCCTGAGAAGCTTCGCAATTTCGATCTCGTCCCCATACCGCATCTTAACGGCCGATAGTACGGTCTGCAACCGACAGCTGCTTCATATCCCGTCCTATTTCTTCAGCTCAACGGCCAATATATGCCCCTCGGTCTTTCCCGTGTAAACGATTGAGTGTGTCACCGCCTCGCTCCAGGCAACTTCACCGGCCTTGAGATGCTTCTCCAGAACCTGACCGTCAGGCATTGTAATCCTTTGCGAGATATCGCTCAGGGCATAGACAACGTAAGGCGGATGGGAATGTTCGGGCTCGATATCGCCCGGTCTGCGTCTTGCTTCGAGTACACGCATCCGATCATTCTCAAAAAGTACTTTTGTGTCCTTCGGCGCAACTTCCATGATATCCGGTTTCTTCATGTCTTTGCCTCCTTTTCCGCAGAGAGAGACTCCGTAATGGCATATGTCTAAAACCTGTAGCCCAGGAGTTCTGCCTCGTCGGCAGGCTCGAAGCCATGCCTTTCCGTGAAACTCCGCGTGCAGTCGGACTCCGACATCAGCACCTTTCCGGATCAGATCCTTTCTCCCGGAGGTCAAAGGTTTGGGATGCACAATGCCGGCCGGTGGCTAACAGATCGGGAAGTATCCGCCGGGGACGCCTTCTTTCGATAAAACAAACTGCCAGACCTGATGCGACCTGCATCTGAAAGCGCCCGCACTGCTCAGCAGATAATACTTCCACATCCTGTAGAATCTCTCGCCATAGCGACCCTTCAATACCGGCCAGGCGCTATCGAAATTCCTGAACCACGACATGAGAGTTGCGTCGTAATGAAAGCCCAGGTTCTGAAGATTTTCCACAGTGAACAATCCTTCGAGCGCGGTCGAAATCTGTTTAAGCGAAGGGATGAGCGAGTTTGGAAATATATATTTGTCCACCCACGGGTCAGTGGCAACCGTCGAGATATTGCTCCCTATGCAGTGCAGCAGAAACAGCCCTCCTTCTTTCAGGCAGCGGCATGCCCTTTCCATATAGGTCCGGTAATTTTTCACTCCCACGTGTTCAAACATTCCGACTGAAACGATGTGATCGAAGCGCTCCCGGACATCTCTGTAATCCTGCAACCTCAGTTCAACGGGCAGCCCGCGGCACAATTCCCGTCCCAGAGAAAGCTGCTCCCTGGAGACGGTTATGCCAACCACCGCAACGCCATATTTTTCGGCGGCATACCTGGCAAAACTCCCCCAGCCGCAACCGATATCAAGGACCCTGTCGCCCGCCTTAAGGCCGAGCTTCCTGCAGATCAATTCCAGCTTGGCCTCCTGTGCCTCATCAAGATCACCGGCATCTTTCCAGTATCCGCAGCTGTAGACCATTCTCCTGTCGAGCATATTTTTGAAAAGGTCATTCCCCTTGTCGTAATGTCTTTCCCCTATCTCAAATGCATGAGATTTCCTGCCGGAATTCAGTATCACCGCCTCGAGGGTATGAAAAAGAAGACGAAGATTCTTCTTCAGTTTAGCCTCGGGGTCCGTGGGTATGAGTTTCGCAAAGAAAGTATCAAGCGCTTCGCAGTCCCACCAGTCGTCCATATAGGACTCTCCCAATCCCAGACTGCCCTCCGCAAGGACCCTGTGATAGAAGCGCTCGTCTTTCACCCTCAGGTCCCAGGGATTGTTTCCATTTAACGTAATGCCTGCCGGAGATAAGATTTCCTGAGTAACGGCCTTGAGATTCCCCCTGCCTGCTTCTCCTTCACGCCCTTCGTCACTCTCTGGCAAAAAACGGGTCTTCCCGAGGTGTCTTGCCGATTTCATTGAAACCTTCCAGCCTTCCTTTCTTCCCGGCAGCAATAAAAACAAATTAAGATAAGTCGAGAGGTCAACTGGGTACGCTCAATAAAAGCTTAAAACATTTTCAAAAAAACGCAACAGGCCCCGGGGGAATAAATCATATTACTGCGGGGCCATGCGCATCTTCCTCATTCGTATCAGTCCGGCCTCGAGTCGCACGAAGTCGAGGCTCTTTCTTCCGAAGCGATCTTTGGTTTTCTTTTAATGATTAGCTATAATGAGCCCATGACAATCTTCTTCTTGAAGTCTCTCCTGTCCCTGTTGCTGTTCATCATTGCCGCGGCAGCAATGTATGCCATGTTCGAGGCTCTTGGGCGGAGCACGCCCTCTCATAGCATCGAGCGCCTCAAGCGTTTCCATAAAGCCATCGGCTACCTCTATGCCGTGCTTCTTCTCTTCATTTCCTATCTCTGCATCAACTTCGCCTCAGCCTCAAGGAATGATCCGTCGCCACGGGCGGCGCTCCATATAGCGCTTGCTCTTTCAATCATAGCTCTCCTTCTGCTTAAGGTGCTGTATGTTCGGTTTTTCCGACAGTTTTACACGCAAGCCAAGACTATAGGCGCCATTATAGGAATCATGACTTTCGTGCTCGTCGGGATATCGGGAGGCTTCTATTTTCTTGTAAGCCGCTTCGGCCAAGATTTGACCGTCGATAAGAGCGTGTATTATCAAATGAAGGGGCCTTTTCTCTTTATGCAGGAGATCGAGCGTCCCGGCCGCATGGCAATCCGCACGGACCGTCCAAGCATTGATCGCGGCAGAAGGCTGTTCGAGGCAAAGTGCATAATCTGTCACGACCCGAACAGCACAAAGACCGTTGTCGGTCCCGGGCTAAAGGGCATTCTTAAACGGCCTGCGCTGCCGGTCAGCGGCCATCCGGCGACGGCCGAAAGCATTAGGTTCCAGCTCAGACAGCCCATGGGACGCATGCCATCCTTCGCCTATTTGACAGACGAGCAGGTGGAAGACCTTATTGCCTATCTCAATACATTGTAAGTCGTGCTTATAGACGGGTAAGGAGGGAAGGCGATTCGCCCCCTGTCACTGTCTGTTCGCAACACGCACCAAATCGTGATATCCTGAGGATAAAAAGCACGGGAATACAAGGAGGCTTACGATGTCTGCAAAGTTATGTTTGACCCTTCTTCTGCTATTGTTGTTTTCTCCCTGTGTTGATGCCCAGTCAGATACGGATCTAACGAAGAAAGGAACGATGGAGGAGCAAGGAAAGCTAATGATGGAAAAAGCCAAAATGATGATGGAACATGGTAAGGCTCTGATGGATGAGGGCGATAGTTTGATGAAGACAGGCACGGAAATGATGGAAGGAAAGGTCAGCAGTAGAGGCCCGTGGACGGAAGAATTGAATCTGGAAGGCAAAGGAAAGGTCATCAGGAACAGGGCTGATACAATCTGGCAAGAGGGAAATGCGATGGTGAATGAGGGGTTAAAAATGATGGACAGTAGTTTTATGGTAGATAAAGGCGAAATGATGATCAAGGATGGAGTTCTCCTGATGAAGGAAGGGATCGCACTTCGGGAAATAAGCGATGCAATGATTAAAGAAGGTCGGAGGCTGATGTCTAAATAGCGAGCACCCCTCATCAGCCTGTGATTTAGTCGTTCACAGCTTCAGAAGAATATACCACGCGTTTTTTTCCTGTTTTCAGCGTTAACTCAAGGCTTTGAGCCGTATCATAGGAGCCACTGAAGGACATCCAGGTAGACCGCACCGCAACAGTGAACTATCACGAACTCGGAGGAGTCGCGGTAGCGGATAACATCTCGGAACGCCGCTGAGGTAATTCCGGGAATATTCCGGTGACGCCGTCGAGCCTATGGATAAATCATTCCACGGGCAAAGAAAGGCGTCGGAGGGCCGGCGCCTTTTTCTTGTCGAATCAAAAACAGACCCTGTTTTACCAGTGGTTATTCCAAGGGCTGCTTTATGGTGATGGCTCCCCGCAAATCTCCTACCTCATATCCGGGAGCCTTCATACCGCCTCCCTCACTTAGCCGATTTGAATGATGACATAAAAAGTCTGGCCGTCCCTTTTCACGAGAAACACTATGGGCTTGCCTCTTCCAGCCCGCCGTAATGCAGAATTGTAGTCATTAAGATTCCTAACCGGTGCCCGGTTAACCTCCTGAATCACGTCGCCTACCTTCATTTGGGCATCGTCGGCCTCACTGCCTGGTTCGACATCGACGACAACAACCCCTTCTTTTTCCCTTAAATGAAATTGCTCGCTAATTTGAGGAGTTATGTTCTTTACTGCCATACCAAGTCCATCAGGTGAAACACCGGCTGAAGTAGGGATTTTGCCGGCCGGCATCTCAGCAATCTTCACTGTGAAGGTCAACTCCTTAGAGTTACGAATGACTTTCACCGCCACGGACTTTCCGACTTGGGTCTCGGCCACAAGGAGAGGGAGATCACCAACCTTTTTAATTTCTTTACCGTCAAAGGAGACGATCACATCTCCGCGCTTCATCCCGCCTACGTCCGCAGGTCCACCCGGCACTACCTCACCGACGAGTGCGCCGCCCGCCGCTTTTAACCCGAATGCCTGGGCTATTTCAGGGGTCACACTTTGCACTGATAAGCCGATCCATCCCCTGATTACTTTACCCTTCTCTTTTAACTGAGGAACGATATTTTTCGCCATGTTGCTCGGGATAGCGAAACCTATGCCCTGTCCGGAGGAAATAATCGCAGTGTTTATTCCGATCACCTCGCCGCGCAAATTAATGAGCGGCCCTCCGCTGTTTCCCGGATTGATCGGGGCATCGGTCTGAAGGAAATTGTCGTACGGCCCGGAACCGATGACACGGCCTGTCGCACTGATTATCCCCTGCGTTACCGTCTCTTCGAGGCCGAAAGGGTTCCCTATGGCTAATACCCAATCACCGACTCTCATACTATCCGAATCACCGAGAGAGAGGACCGGCAGGTCCTTGAAGAGAGATGATATCTTGATCAGGGCCAAATCCGACTTGGGGTCCCTCCCTATAACCCTGGCCTTATACTCCCTGCCATCGGCGAGCTTAACTTTTATCTCATCCGCCCCGTCAACGACGTGATTGTTTGTAATGATAAATCCGTCCCTGTCGATAATGAAACCGGTTCCGAGGCTTTGCTGCTTCAATTCCTGGTCCGGTATCTCCCCGAAGAAATTGTGGAAGAAATCACCAAAAGGTCCTCCCTCGTCGGAACCGAAAAAATGTCTGAAAGGATTACCCGGCACTTTTACAATTGAAGTGGTGCTTATATTCACAACGGCCGGTTTAACTTTTTCCACGAGGTCCGCAAAAGACTTGGGAAAGCCTACTTCCGTATACCCTCCCTTCATCTTTTCGCAACCTGTTTCAGTAATGATGAAACCAAGAAGAACAAGAAAAAGGCCAACAGTGATAGAAGTAATTTTCCGACCCTTCATGCCATACCTCCTTTATAATTTTGTGCAGAAACATTCCAAGTCATTTTCTTCGAAAAATTCCATCGAGAGGAATTATATGGCCACTACAGATACGATGTCCTATGTGGAATAATATCGCTTTGTCCAAGCTTGTCAAGAAAAGGGATGTTTCGATGTATTTTCTGAGCGGCGTCTCTAATCCTGTCCGGCCGCTATACAAGGATGCTCGCAGTGATACACTTTGAATAAGAGGAGGTACATGATATGCATTGGCGCATGGTCGAACACGGGATGGAGTTTGGCTGGCTGTTTATCGTCATTTTTGCTGTCCTCGCGATGCTGGGCATTGGTCATCTTGCGAACTTGTTGTCCGGCAGGAAAGAGAAACATGGGGAATCACCGATTCACATCCTGAAAAGAAGGTATGCGAGAGGGGAAATCACGAAGGAAGAATTTGAAAAAATGAAGGACGATATTACAGAGAAGATATGTCCGCGGTGAGGTGCGATTTTGAGCGCAGATACGTCGTCGCTATTGTAAGCGTCGTTATATTATCCATTACGTATTTGCATTACTCGACCCTCCCCTCGATATATCCTTATCACAATGTCTACAAAGAATTTTATTATGTGCCCATATTTCTCAGTGCCCTCGCGTTTGGTCTGAGAGGGAGCATTCTTGTTTATCTGTTCGTCTTCGTTTTCGAGATCCCTTTTATTGTGTTTGGGTGGACAGGGACTTTTGCTTCTGAACTTAGCAGACTGATGCATCTGGGGCTGCAGGCTATCTTTGCCGTTTTCTCCGGATACCTCATAGAGAGAGAAAGAAAGACGAGGAAAGAGCTGGAAAAGGAGCGGGACCTCGCAAGAATCGGTCAGGTTGCCGCAGCAATTATCCACGACCTGAAGAATCCTCTGGTCACTATCATGGGGTTTTCCAGACGCATTAAAGAAAAAAAGGGAAATATCGATGAGTCAGTAGATATCGTGATGGATTCAGCCCTTACTATGCAGAAAATTGTCCGTGACGTACTGGACTTCTCCAAGCCTCTTGCTTTGGCTTTGAAGCAGGAAGACATAAGAGAAGTCGTCGCAAGGGCGTGTCAATACTGTGGGGCAAAAGCAAGTGAAGCGGGCGTGAATCTGGTTAAAGATTTCCCTGCTTCTCCGGTGAATGTGGAATTGGACAGTTTTCATATGGAAAGGGCATTTGTAAATCTAATCAGCAATGCCGTCGAAGCCTCAGCAATTGGGCAGAACGTCAAAGTTGTGATAACACCAGCAAAGAATAATCTGGTTATTACGATAGCAGACCGCGGACCGGGCATGGATAGGGAAACCATTGAAAACATCTTCACCCCTTTTTATACAAAAAAAAGAGAAGGGACCGGCCTCGGGATGCCGATCGCAAAGAAGGTAATAGAGGCGCATAAAGGGACTATATCCATCCTCTCGCAGCCGGGGAAAGGCACGGAGGTCAGTGTCAGCTTGTCTTACGAGGTCCAATAACTGATTACAAATCATTTTTTAAAGAAGGGGCAGGGCACTATTACCGCATGGCTTTAAGAGTCAAAAAAAACATCAGCCTAAAGAATCTCTCAGTCCAGGAGGCGTTCTCGATTCCCGAAACCTCAGAAAAAGGTCTTTCGGAGTCTGCTTCTCTCAAGCGGATCGACAAGTCTTTGGCGCTTTCAGAAAAGTTCAGGGAATAATGTTCCCTCATAAAATAACCAGCTTTGCCGAGCTTGACATCACTGAAAAAAGGTGTTGAGGAGGGTTAAAAAGGTGTCGGGAAGACTCTCTTTTCCTCATCCATACATTTCTTCGCGTCCCGGCTGGAGGTGGTTCATCCTGACTACTGTTCTTATAGGCGCTACCATGTCCGCGCTGGATGTGAGTATCGTAAATATCGCTATGCCGACACTCAAAACCGACTTCAATGTTTCACTGGCATTGATCGAGTGGATCGCGATAGCCTACATGCTCACACTTACGATCTTCCTGCCGCTCTTCGGAAGGCTGGCAGACATCTACGGCCGGTCCAGGCTTTATAATGCCGGGTTCGCAGTCTTCACCATCGGCTCCGCATTTTGCGGCATGGCCCCTTCGGCGCACTTCATGATCGGGTCGCGTACCCTTCAGGCAATAGGCGCTGGACTGTTGCAGGCAAATTCCATTGCGATAATCACGGCGGCTTTCCCGTCCAGCGAGAGGGGCAAGGCGATCGGTATCCAGGGTGCGGTACAGGCCGTTGCGATGTCCATCGGACCGTTCGTGGGAGGTGCTCTCATAGCCGCGATAGGCTGGCGCTCTATATTCTATATAAACGTGCCCATAGGCATCCTCGGCACACTGGCCGCCCTCTTCATCCTGCCGCGCGACGAGTTTAAAGAGGTAAAAGAGAAGGTGGATTACGTCGGTGCAGCTTTTTTCTCCTCCGGTCTTCTCTTCCTTGTGCTGGCCTTTAACGAGGTTACCAGGCTGGGCCTCACATCGCCATGGATAATTTCCAGCTTCGTTCTTGCGGTCGTCCTGCTGGGACTTTTCGTTATTACCGAACTCAAGGTGAAATATCCGCTTATAGACCTCAAGATGTTCAGGAGCTTCGCATTTTCTGCAGGCAATCTGACTGGTATGCTGTCCTATTACGTGCTTTTTGCGATCATGTTTCTCATTCCTTTCTACCTGGAAAGAGTAATCGGCTACAGCGTAGTGGTCACAGGCGGCCTACTTACGCCGGTCCCTCTTGCCATGGCGGTTGTGGCCCCCTGGGCGGGCAGAGTTTCGGACAGGCGCGGCCCGAGGCTGATGACCACGGCGGGCATGCTTCTGTGCGCCTTGGCTTGCTTCCTCCTTATACTGCTGGGCGAGTCCTCTCACATCGCCATTCTTGTGATCATACTGATACTGCTTGGTATAGGGACGGGGTTGTTTACTCCGCCCAACAACAGTGCCATCATGGGCGCAGCCCCGAGGGACAAACTAAGCGTTGCCGGCGGCATCCTCAACATGATGCGCTCCCTGGGCCTCATATTCGGCGTGGATATCTCCGGACTCATATTCACCAGTCTGGAGGATAAATACGTGGCAGAAAAGGGATTCTACGACGTCCGTCATATATTCCATAACCGGCTCATACCTGTTTCGGTAAAGGATAAGGCGTTCATGAAGGGATACCTCGTCGTGCTGGGAGTGCTTGTGGCCCTTGCTCTTTTCTCTGCCTTCCTGTCGGTCCTGAGAAACGAAAGGCCCGACAAAGAGGCCTCGGCGGAGGTAAGGAAATTAGGGGAAGGATAAGAAGACAGGCATCCCATTATTGCCAGTGAATCGTTTTCTTCCACAAAAAACCTTGCTTCCTCGATAGAACCGCGGACGGTACGATCAACCCGGAACTGAAGATATCCACTTAAGAGAAGGCAGTATGAATTTCCCCGGGACAGCCGTCAGGTTGACAGAATCGAAAAGGAAAAGTAGATTAGATCAGCGATGCGAAAGGAATTTTACCCGAAAATCCAGGCATTGTTCCTGGTTGTTCTCTTATTCACACCCGGCTGCACATCAAACATTGACAGGCACAAATTCGAGAATGTCGACAGGCTTACAGCCCGCGTCGAAAAGGAGGCAGAGAAGGGCACCGACTATGTGAAATTCGAGAAGGCGCTCCAGGACCTCTCCGCCGCAATATCTTCCGCAAGGGCGGTAACATCTACGAAAGAGGAAACAGACTTATTGCATGATTACGCCGAACTTCTCGCGACCTATCAGGATGGGCAATTGCTCTGGAGGTACAAAATGGAGTCCTCCCTTTATCCCTGGATCCCGGAAGGCCGTGTCTACGCCGATGACGGCATCAAGGCGCTGGCACGGAAATACGATCTTCCCATGGAATCCCATGTCGTCGAAATTACGGGCGACCGCTTTGAAACCGTTTCCGCCGGTTCCGTGAAGGAAGTTCTTGAGAGGGCTCACCTTAAGGCAAAAGCGGTGAGGAGCAGGCTGCCTCTTTTTTAGCCGGGGTCGACCCGGTTGCCCTCAGGACGACTCTTTCCCCGCCCTTTATCCGTTATCATTTCACTGAAGAGAACGCCGGGGGGAAAAGGGATTTCCTGCGCGGATTTTCAGATCTCAGTCAGCAGACAGACGGCGTATGCGGCGATGCCTTCGCCGCGGCCGGTAAAACCCATCCCCTCGTTCGTCTTGGCCTTTATGCTGATCATGCCCGCAGGGATGCCGGATTGAGCAAGGGCAGCCTTCATCTTCTCCATATGCCCCGCGAGCTTCGGCCTTTCGGCGATAACAGTCGAATCGATCCATGAAACGGTGTACCCGTTTGACTTCGCCATTTCGACCGTATGCCGCAGAAGCTCCACGCTCACGGCGTCCTTCCATTTCTGATCAGTGTCGGGAAAGTGGGAGCCTATATCCCCAAGACCGAGGGCGCCCAGGATCGCATCGATGATCGCGTGACAAAGGACATCGGCATCGGAGTGACCCGCGAGACCTTTTTCGAAAAGGATTTCGACCCCGCCGAGCACCAGCCTTCTTCCTTCTTCAAACCTGTGGGAATCGTAGCCGAACCCGACCCTCATGCCTGCCCTCTCATCCTGAGGAAGAGTTCCGCAATCTCGAGGTCCTCGGGGGTCGTGACCTTGATGTTCGTGTATGATCCCATGACAACCTTGATCGTGCCGCCGTATTTCTCGACGAGGGCAGAGTCGTCGGTAGAATAGAAAGACTCCTTCATCGCCCTGCCGTATGCCTCCCGAATCGTTTTGTAAGGGAACATCTGGGGCGTCTGGACCGACCAGAGCCTCTCCCTCGCCAGTGTCTTTTTGACCTTTCCTTCCACCGCTTCTTTTATAGTGTCCTTGACCGGCACGCCGACAACAACCCCGTCACAGTCCGTCAGCTGCTTTGCGGCAACGGTGATGACGGAAGGTTCGAGCAGCGGCCTCACCCCGTCATGGACAAGGACGATGCATCTATCGTCTTCAATGAGGTTGAGGCCGTGATAGACCGAATCCTGCCTCTCGGCCCCGCCCGGTGCGATCCTCTTTATCTTTGGAATGCTGTATTTTTCGAAGAGATCGAGGGCGTATTCCATATCGTCTTCCTTTATAACGGGGATGATCTCTTTCACCTCCCGGGCCGCGCTCAGCGCATCGAGTGCCCAAAGGAAGAGCGGCTTTCCGCCCAGTGTCACAAAGGTCTTGCACGTCTTCCCGCCAAACCTCTTGCCTATGCCGGCGGAAGGCACCACGGCTATAATCCCTTGCTTCATGCCATGCCCCTCATCGCCGTTCCCCTTCATCCGTGATAACCCGGTCCCGGCAAACTACGACCTCTCGGACTTTGCCGCAGTCCTCAATTCTTCCTTGTCGGATTCTTCCTTCCACTTCGAGAAGATCATTCTGCCGGCGGTGGTCTGCAGAACACTCGTTACCGTGACATCTATGGTCTTGCCGACATATCTTCTGCCGTTTTCGACAACGACCATCGTGCCGTCGTCAAGATAGGCTACTCCCTGGTTGTATTCCTTTCCCTCCTTCAGGACAAAGACGCGCATCGTCTCGCCGGGAAGGACAACAGGTTTGAGCGAATTTGCAAGCTCGTTTATATTCAGGACCGAGACCCCCTGGAGCTGGGCCACCTTGTTGAGGTTGAAGTCGTTCGTTATGATCTTTGCGTTCATCAGCCTCCCGAGCGCCACGAGTTTCGCGTCGACCTCCTTGAGCTTGGGGAAATCCTCCTCGACGATCTTTACAGTGATGTTGGACATCTTCTGTATCCTGTGGAGGACATCCAGCCCCCTTCGTCCCCTGGCCCTCTTCATCGAGTCCTGCGAATCTGCGATATACTGGAGTTCCTGGAGGATGAACTGCGGCACGACAAAGGTACCTTCGATGAAGCCCGCCTCGCAAACGTCTGCTATCCGTCCGTCGATGATAACGCTCGTGTCGAGTATCTTGAGGTTTTCCTCGAACCCCTTGCCCTGCACGAGCCTGAAGATGCCGGGAATGGTCAGGCCCCTTCCTCTTGAAAGCCCGATCAGCATCCCGCCGTATCCGAAGATCGCGTCGAACAATAAGGTCAGAGCCACGGTCTCTCCCCTGACGAGGAGTTTCAGCGGGACGAGGAAGAGGTTCGCAAAGAGAAGTCCTGCTGCAAGTCCGACAATACCTCCGAAGAGTGTCCCGAAATTCACCTTTTTCAGCAGACGGTCTGAAAAAACGGTGAGGATGCCAAGGAGCACGCCGGGAATCGCTCCAAAGGCGTCATATCCATAGCTGAGGCTCAGCAGATATCCCCCGGCCCCAAACAGGACGAGCAACGCCAATCTCAAGGGCAACATGACTCGAATCACCTCCCCTGTTTTGCTTTATCTGGCGACTGCATGGGGAAAAGGCGCCTGATGGCAAAAGACGAATTCTTTTTCCCCTTTCCTGGATACATTATCCCTCTTTTTTCTTTTCAGGAAACCCTGACGGTCACGTAAAACTTCTTCCCGCCGCGGTCGATAAAAAGGAGGACCGTGCTGCCGTGCCTGATCCCTGCCACTGCCTTATTGTACTGATCGATCCTTTCTATTTTTTTCCTGTCGATTTCCTGGATGACGTCGCCTTTTCTGAGACCGGCGTCTTCGGCGGAACTGCCCGGCTCCACTCTGACTATGACAACGCCCTTTTCATCCCTGCTGAGACCAAGCTGCCTCGATATCTCCTTCGTGAGGTCCATAACGCTCAGCCCGGTAAGCGAACCTCCGGTTTCGTCATCAGGCGGGCTTGCCGGTACGGCATCGGCGGCATCCTTGGGGAGTTCGGCCACAATCACCCTGATCGTGTAGGCCTTTCCCCCTCTTAGAATCTTCACAGGGACCTCCGACCCGACCCTGCTCTGGGCAACCATATTTCTGAGACTGCCGACATCGTCTACATTCTTGCCGTTGAATTCGAGGATGATGTCACCCCGCCTTATGCCCGCCGTTTCTGCAGGGCTTGCCTTAGCCACGTCTCCGACAAGCGCGCCGCTTGAGCTGCCAATCCCGAACTTCATCGCAAGATCAGGGGTAAGCTCCTGAATAGTCACGCCCAGCCATCCCCGCGTAACCCTGCCCCTCTTCTCCAGCTGATCGATGACAAGACGAGCCATGTTGCTGGGAACGGCAAAGCCGATGCCCTGGTAGCCCCCGGACTTCGAAAAGATAGCTGTATTGAGTCCGATCAACTCCCCCTTTATGTTCACGAGAGGCCCCCCCGAATTACCCGGATTTATCGCGGCATCGGTCTGGATGAAATCCTCATAATCTGCTATCCCAACGTCAGCCCTCCCGACTGCGCTTATGATCCCCATAGTCACGGTATGGCTGAGGCCGAAGGGGTTTCCTATTGCAAGAACAAACTCCCCTACCTGCAGTTTGTCCGAGTCTCCCCAGTGTGCGGTGGGCAGGTCCTTCGCGTCGATCCTGACAACAGCGACATCGGTCTTGGGATCCGCCCCTATGATGCGGGCATTGAAAGACCTCTTGTCGTAGAGTGTGACCCTTATCTCATCCGCCTGCTCTATGACATGGTTGTTCGTTACGATAATGCCATCGGGAGAAACGATGACCCCCGAGCCCAGGCTCTGCTCCTTCCATTTCTTCGGCATCCTGAAATCCTTGAAGGGGTTCAGGAAATCGAAGAAGGGCTCGTCAGAAAAGGGAGGGGCATCCCTCCGTACGATCTTTGTCGTCGATATATTCACTACCGCGGGCGATACTGACCGGGCGATATCAGAAAAGGCCCTGCTCGTTTCGATGATCTGCCTCGGCACGTTCGGAGGGGCGAGTGAGACATAATCACGGTGCTGTCCCGTGATCTGACCGAGCAGATAAAAAGAGAGACCCCCGAGAAGAAAACCAAAGAGAAGGACTGTAAGGATGATAACTGTTTTATTTTTCATGACTCTTTAATTATAATAGTGTGGTCGAGACGTTGTAAAGGTCTGCCGTTGACAAATCCCTGGCTCTAATGCTAATTTCAAAGCTCGTAAATTGCTTCGGATCCAGGGTTGGGATGAGAGGTTCTTCTGTCGTACCCGATCGGTCCCAGGAAGTAATCCATGAGAGAAAGATAAGGAGGTTAAGATGTTAAAACGGTATCTGTTGGCGCCCGGCCCGACGCCGGTTCCGCCCGAGGCGCTTCTGGCCATGGCGATGCCCATCATTCATCATCGGTCGCCGGATTTTCTCCCCGTGCTCGAATCAGCTAAGAAGGGGCTCCAGTGGCTCTGTCAGACCAAAAACGATGTCCTTATCCTCTGCTCAACAGGCACGGGCGGCATGGTCGGCTCTGTGAACAATTTTTTCAGCCCCGGCGACAGGGCACTTGTGGTCAACGCAGGAAACTTCGGTCAGCGCTGGACAAATATCTGCAAGGCATACAATCTTGCGGTCGAGGAGATAAAATACGATTGGGGGTATGCGGTAAAACCTGAAGATGTTGAGAAGGCCCTCAAGAAGGACCCATCCATAAAGGGCGTCTTTGTCCAGGCATCGGAGACATCGACGGGCGTTTATCACGACATCAAGGCCCTTGCCGGGATAGTAAGGAAATACGAAAACACGATCCTCGTTGTGGACGCGATCTCGGCGCTTGTCGCCCATGACCTCAGGATGGACGAATGGGGAATCGACGTGCTCATCGGAGGTTCACAGAAGGGACTCATGCTCCCTCCCGGTCTTGCCTTCGTGGGCGTAAGCGACAAGGCCTGGGCGTTTGCAGACAGGGCAAAGTCCCCTAAGTTCTATTTCAATTTCAAGAAGGAGCGCGAATCCCTCGCAAAGAACCAGACGAGTTTCACCTCTCCCGTCACCCTGATCATAGGGCTGAACGAAAGCCTCAGGCTTCTCAGGAACGAGGGACTTGAAAAGGCATTCGCACGCCACGAGAGACTCGCCCTTGCGACCCGGGAGGCGGTAAAGGCGCTGGGGCTCGACATGTTCACGAAGGAGTCGCCGAGCAACTCGGTTACGGCGATCAACGCCCCGGCAGGCGTGGACGGACAGGAAATTTACAAAAACCTTAGGGTAAAATACGGCATCACGGCGGCAGGCGGACAGGGACAGGCGAAGGGAAAGATATTCAGGATCGCCCATCTCGGGTACGCGGGTATCTTCGATGTGATCACCGCCATCGCAGGAGTCGAGATGGTCCTGAAGGGACTGGGCCATCCGGTGAAGCTCGGCACAGGCGTTGCTGTCGCCCAGGAACTACTTATGGCTCGGGAGGATTGAAAAGGATGAAGGTTCTCGTCAGCGACAATATTTCGCCCAAGGGGGTTGCGATACTGCAAAAGGCCGGCCTTGAAGTCGACGTCAAGACAGGCATGAAGCCGGAAGAACTCAAGGCCTGCATAGGGGAGTATCATGGTCTCGTCATCCGCTCCGCCACCAAGGTCACGGCCGAGATCATCGACGCTGCAGTCAACCTGAAGGTCATCGGCAGGGCCGGCTCGGGCCTGGATAATGTCGACAAGGCTGCTGCCTCCAAAAAGGGCATCGTAGTCATGAATACGCCGGGCGGAAACACCATCACCACGGCTGAGCATTCTATCGCAATGCTCTTTTCCGTCGCCCGCCTCATCCCGCAGGCAACCGCCTCCATGAAGGCCGGCAAGTGGGAGAAGAAGAAGTTCATGGGTGTCGAGCTCTTCAACAAGACCCTCGGCATCCTCGGCCTCGGCAATATCGGAAGCCAGGTTGCAAAGAAGGCCCACGGCCTCGAAATGAACGTCATCGCCTATGACCCGTTCCTTAGCGAGGAAAAGGCCAGGACCCTCGGCATCAGGAAGGTATCTCTCGATGAACTTTTTGCCCTTTCGGATTTTATAACAATCCATACGCCCCTCACGCCGGAAACAAAGGGGATCGTCAATGCAGAGACGATGGCCAGGATGAAAGACGGCGTCAGGATCATAAACTGCGCCAGGGGCGGCATCATCAACGAACACGACCTCTATGAGGCGCTCAAAAGCGGAAAGGTTGCGGGTGCGGCGCTCGACGTCCTCGAGAAAGAGCCGCCTGTGGACAACCCGCTTCTCACCCTCGACAGCGTTATCTGCACCCCTCACCTCGGGGCATCAACAGAGGAGGCCCAGGAAAACGTGGCGCTCGCGGTCGCCGAGCAGATCGTAGACTATCTCATCAACGGGACGATCAGAAACGCCGTGAACTTTCCGTCCATTCCTGCGGACCAGGTCCCCCGGCTTCAGCCATACATAAGCCTCGCGGAAAAGCTCGGGAGTTTCTCTGCCCAGATATTCGAGGGCGGCATCACCGAGATCACCGTCGAATACGGCGGGGAGGCGGCGGAGATAAACTCCGCACCGGTAACGATCGCCGCCATAAAGGGCCTTTTATCGCCTATCCTTCTTGAGACGATCAATTTCGTCAACGCCCCCTTCATCGCGAGGGAGCGCGGCATAGAGGTAAAGGAGACAAAGACAAAAGACTCGGGAGACTACCAGAGCATCATCTGTCTCAGGATAAAATCAGGCGACAGGGAAAGCCGTGTCGTCGGCACCCTCTTCAGCAGAAAAGACCCCCGCATTATCATGATCGACGACTTCAAGGTCGAAATTGTCCCGGATGGAGAACTCCTGCTGATGTCCAATAACGACAAGCCCGGGGTGATCGGCAATATCGGGACCCTTTTAGGCGCAAACGGGATAAATATCGCCAGGATGCACTTCGGCAGGGAGACGGCCGGCGGGAAGGCGATTTCCGTGGTCAGCATAGACTCTGCACCGACTCCCGAGATCATGCAGAAGATCAAGGCCCTGCCCAACATATTGTCAGTGCGGCGGATATGTCTCTGACCGCTTCATCGTGCAGGGTTATGCACTGCCGCCCGGAATGCGGCTCTGTCTTTCCGGAGAGGGAAGCGTCGGGGCTCAGACTTTTTCAGGCCGCTGTATCGCTCCATCTTGCATGGAAATAATTCACTATCACAGGAGAATGTCCAAATGCCCATAGTAATAGTTGTCGGCGCCCAGTGGGGAGACGAAGGAAAGGGAAAGCTCGTCGATGTCCTCACCGAAAAAGCCGCCATTGTCGCGCGATATCAGGGAGGCCATAACGCGGGTCATACCGTTGTCATCAACGATGAAAAGTATGTTCTCCATCTCATCCCCTCGGGAATCCTTCACAAGAACACCGTATGCATAATCGGCAACGGAGTTGTCCTGGAGCCCGCGGCCCTAATCGATGAGATCAACGGACTTCGCAAGAGGGGGGTCAGGGTTTCGGACAACCTGCTGATAAGCAAGAACGCCCATCTGATCATGCCTTACCACCTTGCACTCGACAAGGCATCCGAAAAGGCGAAAGGCAAGAACTGCATCGGCACCACAGGCCGCGGCATCGGCCCGACATATGTAGATAAGATGTCGCGTACCGGCCTGCGTGTGGGTGACCTCCTCACGCCGGAGGTATTCCTCGAAAAACTGGGCACCAACCTCGGCCACGTCAACTTCCTGATGAAGAACCTCTACGGGGCCCGGGGCTTCAGCAAGAAAAAGATCTTCGACGAATATATGGGATACGCCAGAAGCCTCAGGAAACATATAGCGGACACGGACATCATACTCAACGAAGCGGCATGCGAAGGGAAGAACCTTCTCTTCGAGGGCGCACAGGGCACTCTCCTCGACATTGACCACGGCACCTACCCGTACGTGACTTCGTCCAACTCTATCGCGGGAGGCGCATGCACCGGTCTCGGCGTCGGCCCGACAAGGGTATCGAAGGTACTGGGCGTCGTGAAGGCCTATACTACGAGGGTCGGAAGCGGGCCGTTCCCGACAGAGATCGAAGGGGGCGTCGGCGAAGAGATCAGGGCAAAAGGTGGGGAATTCGGCGCAACGACCGGAAGGCCGAGGCGGTGCGGATGGCTCGATACAGTCATCCTCAGGCATGCAGCGATGATCAACGGGCTTTCGGGTATAGCGCTCACCAAACTCGACATCCTTGACGACCTGAAGAAGATAAAGATATGCACCGCTTACAGATACAAGGGCAAGGTGCACAGTCATTTCCCGAAGGAGGCCGAGATCTTCGGAAACTGCATTCCGGTATATGAGGAAGTCGACGGCTGGAATACGAGCACAGTCGGGATAAAAGAGTTCAGGAAACTGCCCGTGAAGGCGCAGAGATATATAAAGAGGATAGAGGAACTGGTAGGGGTGAAGGCGGATCTTATATCGACAGGCCAGAAGCGCGATGAACTGATAACCATCAGGGAGCAGTTCTGAGATACCGGCCGTGAAGGCCAGCCGAAGACACCAGAGGTTCATACGGCGTCTTGAAACACAGTTTTCGGCTGGGGAACAGAACTATACCGGATATCGAGCGATTTTTCGGCAAGCGGCCTGTTCGTAAGAACAAACCACGCCTTTGTCCCCGGCACCATAGTAGATCTGACCATTCACCTGCCTGATGGAAGGCAGTCGAAATTAAAGGGCAGGGTCAGAAGGGCGATCAAGACAACGGTTGCGGCACTGAAAAACGGGATGGGGATCGAACTGCTCGGAACCGACGGCCCCTACGACGATTTCATAAGGTCCTTTTCGACTGAGGAAGATAGCAGCAATCCGTCTCAGAACTCGCCGCGGAAGACAGGGGATTCAACGCCGGAGGTGCAGTCGAAGTTCACGATTGTCGCCTGCGGCCAGTGCGGGGTGAGGAACAAGGTGAAGACGGAGAAGCTTCATCTGGGTCCGAGGTGCGGCAAGTGCGGCAACGCACTTGCAACCGTTTGATAACAGCGTTCCCGGCTTCAAGAGGGGGATTTTCGGGAAAGGTGAAACAACATCTTCTTTCTGGGATCGTCAATCAGCTCTTCCCCTCTCAGTGCCCATCGTGTTCCTCCCGGACAGACAACGTATCTGTGGCCCCCTTTTGCATCCGCTGCTGGTCCGCCATAAAGAGATACTCAGGGCCTGCCTGCCGGATCTGCGCCACCCCTCTTTCATCGCAATACTCAGATGTCTGTGCAGGGTGTCTGAAAGACCCGCCGCCTTTTTCAAGGGCCCTCGGCTTTGGGATTTACGAAGGCACCCTCGCTGATGCAATCCATTGTTACAAATTCCGCGGAATAAGGAGGCTCCACAAGCCGCTCGCCAGGCTCATGCTTGAAATCGATGCTCCCGGGACCGATGCCCTCATTCCCGTGCCGCTTACCCTGAGCAATCTAAGAGAGCGCGGATTCAATCAGTCGCTTCTGCTTGCACGAGTGATTTCAAAAAAATACAGCCTGCCCCTTATTTTCGATGGCCTCTTGAAGAGAGAAGATACCCTCCCTCAGATCGGACTGTCTGCTGCCGGCCGAAGATCCAACATCAGGGGGGCGTTTCGGGCGGCAAGAAGATTCGACGGCATGCGGCTGATGCTGATAGACGACGTCATGACCACCGGAGCAACGGCCCGCGAATGTTCGAAGCAGCTCATGAAGGCAGGAGCGAAGGAGGTTTTAGTCCTTGTCCTTGCAAGGGCATCTGCCGTTTAACGGCCCTTCCTAACCCAGGTTGCCGAGGGTCTCGGTGATAAGTTCAGAAAGTGCAGGGAAGATATGCATGCTCTCGGTGATCGATTTTACATCCTGCCCCTTTGCAACCGCGTTTACGACCTCCTGGATGAGTATCGACGCCTCGGGGCCTATGATATGGAATCCCAGGATCTTCCCGGAACCTTTTTCTACGACAGCCTTCGCAAAGCCGGCTTCTTCCATGATCGCCTCGCCTTTTACTGTGTCGGAGTACTGCGCCTTCCCCACAAGGATATCATGGCGCTTCCTCGCCATTGCTTCCGTCAGACCGACAGACGCCACCTGCGGGTATGTGTATACGGCATGGGGAACAAGACTGAAATCCATCCTGACCTTATCGCTTTCATGGGTTGCGTTATGCCACGCAATCTCGGCCTCCCTGTCGCCGGCATGGGTAAACATCTGCCTTCCTATAATATCGCCGAAGGCCCATATATTATCACTGGCGGTCCTCAGATAGTCGTCGACGACTATAAACCCGGCTTCATTCGTTGTAATGCCTGTTGTTTCGACTGACAGGGTATCGGCATTCGACCGTCTCCCCGTCGCGACCATCACTCTCTGGGCGGTGACCTTCTTCTGCTGACCCGTCTTTTCGTCCCTTGCAACGACGGTACAGCCCCCGGGGCTATTCAGGGCCTCGACCACTTCGATCCCGGTGTAAATCTCCATTCGCTTCCCCAGTTCCCCGGCAAGGAGTTCCGATACCTCCGACTCCTCTAGAGGCAGCAGCCTCGAATTGCGCTGTAGAATCGTGACCCTTGTGCCGATGGCCGAAAAAAAGTGCCCATATTCGACCGCAATGTAACCGCCACCGACGATCACGATGCTCTCCGGCTTCTCCCTTATATCGAGAACCGTTTCGTTGGTCAGGTAGGGCACCTTGTCGAGACCCTTAAGCGGAGGGACAAGGGGGCGAGAGCCGGCTGCGATAAAGATCTTATCGCCCTTTATCCTTTCGCCGGCAGATTCGACAATATGGTCGCCGGCAAATCGTGCCTCCCCCTTGTAATAATCGAGGTTCTCGGATTCCTCTATCGCCTTCCCAAGAGAGTTTCGCCCTTCGCCTACGATCCTTCTCATCCTCTCCATCATCGCGGGGAAATCAATTCCTTTTATCTCGGCGCTGATCCCAAACTTCGACGCGTCCCTGATCTCGGCTATCCTGTCAGCGGCCGAGATCAGGATTTTCGAAGGGACGCAGCCCACGTTGAGACAGGTGCCGCCCAGATTACCCTTGTCGACAAGTGCGACCTTCAGCCCCTCGTCGAGTGCGTTGAAAACAACACTGAGCGCTACCCCCGAGCCGATCACTACCACATCATATTCCTTCATTGGTCCCCCGTCTCTGTGTCCTGCAGTTACCTGAAATTATATCAGCAGGAGGATTGAAAACAATCCCGATTTTTAAAGAGACACCTGCTTCCCGTTGATTTTCGGGGGCGGGCAGGTACATCCCCACTTGTGAGAGTCCCCGTCGGCTTTACATTTTCGCCCCTCATACGGTATCTTTTTAGGATGATCGATTTACATACACACAGTATTTTCAGCGACGGGGAACTCGTGCCTTACGAACTGATAAGGCGGGCAGAGGCGATTGGATATGAAGCGCTTGCGATCACCGACCATATGGACGCATCGAACATCGACCTCATCATCCCGAGGATCGTTAAGGCGGTGGACAGGATAAGACCGGCTGTTTCGATCGAGGTCATACCGGGAGCGGAGATAACCCACGCCCCCCCGCAGCTGATCGCCGACCTCGTCCGGGAGGCCAGGAGCCTGGGAGCAAAGATAGTGATCGTCCACGGAGAGACTATCGTAGAACCCGTAACGGAGGGAACAAACCGGGCGGCCATTGAGGCCGGGGCCGACATCATCGCCCACCCGGGAATGATCTCGACAGAGGACCTTCTGTTTGCAAAGGAAAAAGGCATTCTCCTTGAGATCACGGCAAGAAAGGGGCATTCCCTTTCGAATGGTCATGTGGCGAAGGAAGCGTTGCGTTTCGGGGTACCCCTGTGCATCAACACGGACAGCCACAGTCCTTCCGACCTCATCACAAAGGCGTTCGCACGGAGGGTCCTTCTCGGGGCCGGAATCGAGGAGAACCGGACAGATGCAATTTTCGAAAATTCAAGAAATCTGATAGAAAAAGTGTTAAGGAGGACGTAATGCCAAGGCCTATAAAGAAGAGGGTCAAGAAGAAAGAGAGCGAAACCGAGGTCGAGGTTAAAGATAAACTCTCTGAGTTAAAGAACCAGCTCAGGGAAAGGCGGCGGACGGTCATGGCATACGGTATTGCGGCCGGCGTTGCCGTCATCGTGATTGCCGGCGTCTTCTACTACAGATACTCCTCCGAAGAGAAATCACGGCTCGCCGAAAGCGAGGCGTACAGTTACTATTACGGCGAAAATCTCAGGCAGCCGATGGCCAATAAACAGGAGCAGACCCAAAAGGCGCTTGTCCTTTTCAAAAAGGCTTACGACTACAAAAACTCACCGAGACTGCTCCTTTATATCGCAAACTCAAATTATGAGCTCGGCAGATTTGACGATGCCATTTCATCCCTCAACGAATTCTTCAGAAAGTACCCCTCGGATCAGGAGCTGACCCCGCTTGCGTACAAGATGATGGCCAACGCGCAACTGCAAAAAGGGGATAAGGAAGGTGCGCTGAAAACGCTCAACACGCTGTATGCTTCGCCCGGGGCCATATACAAGGATTTCGCCCTCATGGAATCGGCCCGCATACTCGAAGGCGAAGGGAAGACCGCCGAAGCAGCTGCAAAGTACAGGGAACTCGCGGCCAAATTCAAGAGCTCGCCGTATTACGCAGAGGCCGAATCAAAACTCTCAGGGAAAAAGGAAGATCAGGGAGCTGTCACGCCTTAACTGAATCACGGACCGGGATGAGGGAGGGGATAATTTACGCGGCTGCCGGTCCTTCAGGCGCTTCTATGCTTTTTATTCTTCTTTGCGTGGTGCTTTGCATGCCGCGAGTGTTTTGCGGCATTCCTCTTTGCGGAACCCTTTTTTCTCTTGTGGGAGACCTTGCGCACATAAGATATTTTTCTAGCAGATGCCTTGTCGTCGGCATCGAGGGTAAGCATTCCCTTTGGAGGAAGATAGATCGAGCTTCCGGGTTTCAGGGGAAGTACCTTTTCCGTTGAATTGAGTGCAAGGATGACAGAAACGGGTATCCCGGTCTTCCTCGCGATCTTCTTGAAGGTGTCTCCTTTTTTCACGTTAAAACGGTCAATGGTAAATCTCTCATCTTCAGGGATCTCAGAGAGTTTTTTCACGAACATCTTTTCCGTCCCTTCAGGGATCCGCAGGATATAATTCGGGACATCCGGCGGAGTGCACCATCTCCTCAGCTCCGGGTTGAGCTTCTTTATCGTGTCAAGATCGGTGCCCGCGCATTCGGCCGCGACGGAGAGGTCGATCGGCGCATCGAGTTCGACTTCATCGTAACGCATCGGCTGATTGTACTCGATATCATCAAAACCGAAGTCCTTCGGATTGTTTGCTATGAGACTGGCCGCGATGAATTTCGGGACGTATTCCTTTGTCTCCTCCTTTATGTGCCGGGTAGTGAGGAGGTCCCAGTAATCGTCGGCATTCGATTTTCTGAGTGCCTTGAGTATCTTCCCTTCCCCTGCGTTATAGGCGGCCATTGCAAGGTTCCACGATCCAAACATGCCGTAGAGGTCCTTGAGATAATCTGCAGCCGCTTCCGTGGACTTTACAGGGTCCCGTCTTTCATCCCTCCACCAGTTTATCTCGAGGCCGTATCTTTTTGCAGTTGAAGCGATGAACTGCCATGGACCGACGGCCCTGGCGATTGAATACGCATAGGGGTTGAAACCGCTCTCGATGAGAGAGAGGAAAACCATATCCTCCGGCACGTCCTTCTTCTTCAGAATGTCCTTCATGAGATCCAGGTATTTTCCCGACCTGCTCAGCCAGAGGGAAAACTTTTCCCGTATCCTCGTACTGAAAAGCCCCAGATTTTGGTCCACCGCCGCAGAGGCAGTCTTGTTCTGATCATAACTGCCGGCGATCGAAGCCTCCGGGGTCACCGCAGGGGCCTGTTCAGCAGCCAGGGGGGCATGGCTGTCACCCTGAGAGGCTGCATTGCCGTCCGCCCTGTCCGGAGCCGCGGCAGCATTGCCGGACTTGGCAGTGGCGACATTTGCGCTTACCATGGGCACGACAACGGGATCATTCTCCGCCTTTTCCGGAACTGAAAGATCGGCAGATGCACGAACAAGAAAGAAACCGAAGAAAAAGACGAAAAGACAAAGGATATGAACTATTCTTGACCTTTTCATTCCCGTTAATTTTCCCAATTAAGGGCAAATTTGTCAAGGAAAAAAGAACCTGCAAAGGCGGGAGAGATTCTGAGATTTAAATGGTGAGCCGTGGAGGATTCGAACCTCCGACCCGCTGATTAAGAGTCAGCTGCTCTACCAACTGAGCTAACGGCCCACTGAGATAAGAGGGACTGAAAAAATTCAGTCCTATAGTAAAGCAAAAAAAGGCATTCGCCGTCAACTCTTTCAGTCAGGCCGCCGGCAAACACCTTTAACAACCGCAATCCGGAGCGATAAAACATCTGGCGCGCCTGAGAGGATTCGAACCTCCGACCCTCGGCTCCGGAGGCCGATGCTCTAATCCGCTGAGCTACAGGCGCATTTCCATTTTATTTTCCACAAAACCCCTCCCAAAATCAATCTCCCTATGCCCGGCGCGGCCACCGTAACTTGCAGGGCATAATGAAGGGTGATAGGATTTTCATAAGACGAAAGAGGGATCGAATAACTCGCCATTTTTTATTGAATGGCTGCGCGTTGTGCTTTATCCAAGAAGATTTTGGCGGAGGAAACACATGAAGGCGATAACCATCATCCCCGGTACCGCAAACGTACGCCTGTCAGACCGGCCAGAGCCCTCGGTCGCCGCCCCGGATGAAGTGAAGCTAGAGGTGCTGCGCGTAGGAATCTGCGGCACTGACAGGGAAGAGGCATCCGGTGGGCGGGCTCAGGCGCCGGAGGGAAGAAAGGACCTCGTAATCGGTCACGAGCTGCTCGGCAGGGTTGTCCAGACCGGCAGCAGTGTAACGCGTGTAAAGACCGGAGATTACTGCGTCTTTACTGTCCGACGCGGCTGCGGGAAATGCCTTCCCTGCAGGATGAGCCGCTCGGACATGTGCACTACCGGCGAATACGGCGAGCGAGGCATCAGGGGCCTCGACGGATATGAGACCGAATTCGTGGTCGACAGGGAGGTGTACGCGATTCATGTGCCTGTTGAGCTTGAGCTGGTCGGGGTCCTCACAGAGCCTCTTTCGATCGCAGAGAAGGCGATCGAAGAGGCGGTGAAGATCCAGCAGATGCGTCTTCCCGGCGCCCCTGCTCAACCCCTTTGGCTTAACGGGAAACGGTGCCTTGTCGCGGGGATCGGCCCCGTCGGCCTGCTCGCAGCCATGGCGCTCAGCCTCCGGGGTGCCGAGGTCTACGGAACTGACATTGTCGATCACGATACGGCAAGACCCCGCTGGCTCGAGGGAATCGGGGGAAAATATGTTGACGGCAGAAAGGTGCCTGCAGACCGCGTAGATCAGGAACTGGGGCCCATGGACCTCATATTCGAGGCAACCGGCGTAGCTTCCCTTGAATTCAACCTCCTGGATGCCCTCGCGCAAAACGGCGTTTATGTGATTACGGGAATTCCAGGCGGAGACCGCCCCCTCCAGATCCAGGGGGCAGAGCTGATCCGCAGGCTTGTGCTTGGAAACCAGGCGATGATCGGAAGCGTCAATGCCTCGCGCGATCACTTTCAGATGGCGGTCGACGACCTTCTGAACGCAACCCTCCGATGGGGAAGACACATCGAAGGGCTCATCACCCACCGTCACCGTTATACCGAATTCGCAGACGCACTGGGACATCACGGCCCTGACGAGATTAAGTCTGTCATAGAATGGACCCGCGCGGATGAAAAGGCATGACAGAAATCTCTGACGCACCCGGATGGCCGGGCTCGGAGCCGCGGTGGACTTCGAGCGCAAAAAGCGGGGTGGGCACTTCGCTCAGCCAGTCAAGCCGGGTCTGGTTTACCATAAGCCACGGCATCTTAAACGAGATCTACTATCCGCGTCTTGACACGGCCTGCACACGCGACATGGGACTCGTAGTAACAGACGGCAAAGATTACCTCTCAGAAGAAAAGCGCCACGCCGCCTCTTCGCTCTCGTACCTTTCTGAGGGCGTGCCTGCGTACCGCATCATCAATACCTGCAGACAAGGACGATACCGTATCGAAAAGGAGATCGTTGCCGACCCTGCCAGAGATGTGGTTTTGCAGAAGACGCTGTTTGTACCCCTTAGCGGCCGCCTTGAAGACTATCTCGTCCACGTGCTCCTGAGCCCTCATCTGGGCAACAGGGGAAGCGGCAACACCGCATGGATTGGTGATTACAAGGGCGTGGCTATGCTGTTTGCGCAGAGGGGCGCCATCACTCTGGCCCTTGCCTGCTCCGCACCATGGGGGAGATGTTCCGCGGGATTCGTCGGCCCCTCAGACGGCTGGCACGACCTGATGGAGCACAAACGCATGACCCAGGCTTACAGCAGGGCAGAAGATGGAAACGTGACACTTACCGCTGAGATAGACATCGTCTCTTGCAGGGGCAGTTTTCTTCTTGCGCTGGGCTTCGGCAGAAACGCGGCAGAGGCGGGAAACCGCGCGCGGGCCAGCCTCCTGAGCGGTTTCGACGCTGCGCGGGACGGCTACGTACGTGAGTGGGACGCATGGCAGCAGGCCCTCACACCCGGCATGGGGCCAAAGAGCGGGCAATACGATCTTTACAGCGTAAGCACGGTTGTCCTGAGGACGCACGAGGCGAACAACTTCCCGGGCGGGATGATCGCAAGCCTCGCGATTCCCTGGGGGGCCTCAAAAGGGGATGAAGACCTAGGGGGGTATCACCTTGTCTGGCCGCGTGACCTTGCCGAGGCTGCAGGAGGGCTTCTCGCGGCAGGCGCAGCGGAGGATATGCACCGCGTGCTCTGCTATCTTCAGACGACCCAGGAAGATGACGGACACTGGCCCCAGAACATGTGGCTCGACGGAACGCAGTACTGGCCGGGAATCCAGATGGATGAGACCGCATTCCCTGTTCTGCTCGTCGATCTGGCCCGGCGCGAACATGCCCTCTCCGACAGCGATATCGGGAGGTTCCTGCCGATGGTCATGAAAGCGGCCGCGTTCATTGTGCGTAACGGACCTGTTACGCAACAGGACCGCTGGGAGGAAGACCCGGGATTTTCCCCCTTCACGCTTGCAGCCGAGATCGCCGCGCTGCTTGCCGCTGCAGATATCGCGGAACTGCACAAAGAAGCAGATAGCGCATCCTTTCTGCGTGAGACAGCCGATGCCTGGAATGCCGGAATCGACCGCTGGGTCTATGTGCGGGGAACGGACATTGCGAAGAAGGTCCGCGTTGAGGGCTACTATGTAAGGATAGCTCCGCCCGAGATTTCCGATGCTTCATCCCCTGCAACCGGTTTTGTGGCGATAAAGAACAGGCCTGCTGGACGGAGCAAAGAGGCGGTATCACAGATCGTGAGTCCCGACGCCCTCGCACTCGTGCGGTTCGGTCTTCGCTCTGCCGATGACCCGCGAATAGTCGATACGGTCAGGGTAATTGATGCCCTCCTCAGGGTTGAGACCCCGTTCGGCCCTGCCTGGCACCGCTACAATGACGACGGATACGGGGAGCATGAGGACGGCTCACCATTCGACGGCACGGGCACCGGACGACTCTGGCCGCTTCTGACAGGTGAGCGCGCTCACTATGAACTTGCTGCGGGCAACAGGGACGAAGCGGAGAGGCTCATCAAGGTGATGGCCGCATTCGCCAACAACGGGGGTATGATCCCGGAGCAGATCTGGGATTCCCGCGACATTCCGGAACGCGAGCTCTTCTTCGGCAGACCCTCCGGCTCGGCAATGCCTCTTGTCTGGGCACATGCGGAATACATCAAGCTCCTCCGCTCCCTGCGAGACGGCAGCGTCTTCGATACCCCTGCGCAGACAGTCGAACGCTACATAAAGAGGAAGATTGGATCGTCGCTTACGATCTGGAGGTTCAATCACAAGTGCAGGGTCATGCCCCCGGGCAGGACCTTGAGGGTCGAGGTGCTTTCACGTGCAGTGGTCCACTGGAGCCCTGACGGCTGGCAGAAAACACTGGATGCAGAAACAAAAGACACGGGGCTGGGACTTCACTATGTCGATCTTCCGACGACGGAGATGCCCTCGGACAGTTCCGTTGTCTTTACATTCCACTGGCCCGATTCTGCCAGATGGGAAGGGCAGGACTTCACAGTCTCGATAAAGTAAGCCGCCTCAGTTCTATTGACACGAGGGAATATGATGCTATGATGGATAAAAGATTTCGCCCATGCAGGAAAAAGGTTAGAAGGTCCAGTCAGTGAACGAACAATCAAGGCCGCAGACTGAAGAAGGCAACTCAAGGCGCGGGTTTCTCAAAATCGTCATAGGAACCCTGAGCGCCCTTTATGCCCTGATTCTGGGCATACCGTTTCTGCGCGCTGTCATCAGCTCGGCGCCGCTGAAAAAACTCTCGTTCACCGAAGCAGGAGACTTCAGTTCACTTCCTGTCGGGCAGCCTACTGACCTGAACTTCGAGGTGCTATCGACAGACGCCTATCTCAGTCAGAAGGTCACCCGCTCGGTCTGGGTAGTCAAGCATTCCGATACCGAGGCTACGGTCTTTTCCCCTATCTGCACGCATCTGGGATGTCACTACAAGTGGAACCCACAGACAAGGCAATTCGAGTGCCCGTGTCACGGCAGTGTATTTACTATCGACGGCAGAGTGATTGGAGGTCCCGCTCCCCGTCCCCTCGATGCCCTGCCCTACAAGATACAGGAGGGCAAACTCTATGTCCAGTGGGAGCGGTTCAAAGTCGGCATACCCGGAAAGGTTCGGGTGTAGGAGGCCTTATGTCGTGGCTCTGGAAATGGTTTACCGATAGGTGGCCCTTCTATCAGCTGAGGGACCTGCTTTTAAAAGAAGACATCCCCGGCGGAGCGAGCTTCGCCTATACGCTCGGAACATCCCTCATAGCGGTTTTTACGCTTCAGGTCGTGACAGGCATACTGCAGCTCTTCTTCTATGTGCCTACGGTCGACCATGCCTATGACAGCGTGAGTTACCTTCGGACCGAAGTGCCGTTTGGGTGGCTGATACATAACATGCATTACTGGGGCGCGCAGGCAATGGTAGTCATCATCGCCCTTCACATGGCGCGGGTCTACATATGGGGGGCCTACAAGAAGACACCGCTGACGTGGTTCATCGGCATCGTCCTCGTTTTTGTGGTGATGGCCCTCAGCTTCACAGGCGCACCGCTGATATGGGACCAGAAAGGCTACTGGGCAGGGGAGGTGGGAAGCAGCATTGCCGGCGAGGTTCCGGTGGCAGGGGACATACTGAAGATCATCCTTCGCGGAGGCGAAGTCATGGGGCAGCTTGCGCTTTCCAGGTTCTTCGTCTTTCACATAGGCATCTTTGCGCCATTCCTGGCGCTCCTGATCGGTGCGCACATGGCGTCTTTTCGGACCTCCGGCGTTGGCGGTCCCTGGTCTGAAGAAAAAAGAAAGATTACCGGCCCCCTCTGGCCGGATCAGATTTTCAGGGATATGGTGACGGCAACGGTCGTAATCATTGCGCTGATCACTCTCGCTGTATTCATGCCGCCGTCGTTTGCGGGGTCGGCAGACACGCTGAATATCTCCTATGTGCCGAAGCCTGAATGGAATTTCCTGTTCGTTTATCAGGCCCTGAAATATTTCAAGGGACCCCTCGAACCCATCGGCGCCGGGGGTCTGCCCGTAGCGTTTCTCCTGCCGCTTCTGCTTGTTCCTTTTATTGACAGGAATCCCCAGAGAAACCCGTTCCGGCGCCCTGTTGCAATGGTGTGCCTGGCCGCCTATGCGGGTCTCATCCTCACGCTCACCGTAGTCGGTTACCTCAGTCCCGGTTTCGCCCAGATGCCCCCTGTCAAAGAGGCTAAGCCGGCAAAGGCCGAGGTATCGCCCGAGCTGAAGCGGGGCGAAGAACTCTTCCGGTCAAACGGGTGTCTCAACTGCCACAAAGTCCACGGCAAGGGCGGATCAGTAGGCCCGGAACTTTCGGGAGAAACGTTGAAAGGCAGAAGTCGGCAGTGGCTTATCGAGCAGATAACAAATTCAAGGGCCCACTTCCCTGCCGGAGGGCATGTTACAGGAATGACCGCCTTCACCAATCTCAATAAGGAGGAACTAAACGACATCGCCTCTTACCTCATGAGCCTGGCCGCAGTGCCCGTCGCAGCAGAAGGTCAGGGACAAGCTCCTTCTCCCGCAATCGAAAAAGGGAAACAGGTTTTTCAGGCAAACGGCTGCATCGGCTGTCACAAGGTCAACGGCCAGGGCGGATCTATCGGCCCGGAACTTTCGGGCGGCACGCTCAGCGGCAGGAGCGGGATATGGCTCGAAGACCAGATAACAAATCCCAAGTCGCATTCCCCTGGCACTGTCATGCCTGCCTTCACTAATTTAAGCAAGGAACAGCTGAGCGATCTCGTCGCATACCTTATGAGCCTCGTAAGCAGCGGTCCTGCCCCAACTGCCGCTCCAGCCAAAGGCGAGAAAGGTGTGAAACAGCCAGCCGCCCCGGCGGAGACTGTTCCATCCGAAGCGAAATCTCTCGAAGAACCGGCAGGAGAGGCCGCCCTCATTATAGGAAGCGCTGAAAACGGAGCCGATCTTTACAGGGAACAGTGCGTCTCCTGCCATGGCCCCGAAGGGAGAGGCGGCATCTCAAATCCCGGCTCTGATGACGGCACAGTTCCGCCGCTCAGCCCTATAGATCGCGCTCTCTATAATCCCGACCCAAAGATATTTGCTCAGAACATCGACAAGATTATTCAGCACGGGTCGATGCCATCCGGACCCAACCCCGCCCTTCATATGCCGGCATGGGGCGATACGAGGTCCCTGAGTCAGCAGGAGATGGCGAACCTCGAGGCCTATATCATGAAACTTAACGGCGCCGACAGGGGAAAGCTTTTGAATCCCGGCATGCAGCCTTTAAACTTCTTCATCCTCGTGATCGTGGTCTTCGCAATCGTAATCCTGGTACTCGGCGGGATACGATCTCGAAAACCGACTATCTGATCTGGCCGCGCAGTTCTCCCTCTGGGTTCTCTTCGGTATGGACAACTACATAGGCATCGCCGGAATCGATTTTCGCCATCAGGTCCTTTATCGTCCTTCCGCCGAGCGGGCCAAAAAGGTCCTTTGCTGCGATAGTCCCTTCGGCAATTGTGCCGCTGAAGGAGCCCTTCTTTTCAGGACCTTTAAACAACATTACGGCGGGAGGACCGTTTTTGCCTTTCTTGCCGAGATGTATATGGGCAGCAGTAACGTCCTTGAGCCCTGATGCGGTGAGTTTGAACGCAAGAGATTTACCGTCTGCGGCAAGGTGGAAGGTCGCCTCTCCTTTGGCCATTGTCTTAACAGGGGGCACTACCTGATCCCCCGAGAGCGTAACCTTGAAATCGGTATGCGCTGCTGCTGCCGTCAATGCCCATAGGGCAACTGCCAGGAAGGTCAAGAGATACGTTCTCTTTTTCATGGTGTCTCCTTTCTTTTTTCGGATCTTAGTCGGACATCCATTTGTGAGTAAAATTGGATTCCCGCGTCGCGGGAATGTCAACTGAGAGTGCTGACTCTTATGAGACCATACTCATAAATATCACATTGCCGCCAGGTCCGCAACAGCTATTCACCTATGATACTGCGGTGTGGTATTATCAAGAGGAGTGCGTGAAGATCGCAGAGTATTTTGAGGTATACTGCAGCATGAAAACAGTAATGAAGACCTGGCTTCTTTTCTTCTTTCTTTTTATTTCGGCCGTGCCTGCTTTCACAGCTGACGCGTCGTCCTGGAACGATTCTCTTTACAAGGACTATTCATGCCGCGGGTTTGCCTCCTTTGCCCCGGCAAACAGACCTATCGATTTCGACCGCATAGATTATCCGCTCCTGAATGCTGCGATCTTCTTCGCCACCAATTGTGCTCGGCTGAAGAACGGCATGCCCCCATTTGGCCATTCAAGGGCGCTCGAAAAGGCTGCTTTTCTCCACTCGAGAGATATGGTCGTAGACGATTTCTTCAGTCATGAGAACCCCTACAAGCAGCAGAAAAGGTCGCCCTTTGAAAGGATGGCCTTAGTCGGTGTGGTCAGGGGAGAGATGGCCGAAAACATCGCGACTGATTTCGGGATAAGATACAGATCGGGTGCCCCGGTCATTCCCCCGCAAAACGGCAATGGCAACTTCAGGGAGCCCGCAACAGGACGCGTCATACCATGTCATACCTATAACAGCCTTGCTGCAGCCCTCGTCGAAGACTGGATGCGCTCGGAAAGACACAGGGCCAACATACTCAACCGAAACCTGAGATACCTCGGAAGCGGTGCTTTTCACTTCCGCGATCGCGACTTCTACGGGATAGACACATTCAAGGTCACTCAGGACTTCGCATCGGATGTTCCCGAATAGTCGAAGAGAAATAGTGAAACTGAAGGGGCCCGAACTTAGAGGGCATCTGACCATATACCCTCCTGCGCAAACGTAATCAGAGAAAGCAGATGGCTTCAGAATTGTGATCTGAATCGGTCGAAGGCCTGTGTCAGCTCTTCGAGTTCTTTCCTGATCTCTGCGATTGCCTGCTCCATCCGTACTATCGCCGCGCTTACTTCCTGCCCTCCGGATGTCACGGAAACGGGATTTTCAGGGGCAGCCTGTCCTTCAACATCATGGGGGGAGAAAAGATGATCGTATCGCGACTCCTTTCTTCCCGTCTCCCTCGGAAGCTTCATAACCAGTGGCGGATCGTGTTCCATCAAGCCCCTGAGAGCCTCTTCGACTTCCCCTATGCTTGCAAAAGGCGCCATTCTTTCGGCGTTTGAACGGAGCTCCCCGGGCGTTTGGGGACCTCGAAGCAAAAGCTCGCACAATACCGCCGTTTCATGACCGGAAAGGTCAAACCTCGAAAGCAGTTCATGCAGGTACTTGGGGACGCGACTTCCTGCCGCATGCGTCTCCCTTGCAAGTCCTTTTTGCCGCAGCCCTTCAAGCCCTCCTGACACGGAGGGTTCGTCAACGGACATGACCGGTCTGCGGTTTGATTTCTGGTTACAGGCGTTAGTCAGGGCATTCAACGAAAGGGGATAATATTCAGGCGTTGTAATCTCCTTTTCGATGAGGCAGCCCAGGATACGGACCTCTATATTATCAAGGATAATGTCCATCATCATCTTCCTGCCCGGGACAGCGAAGCAGCCATTGCACTACCCTGTGCAGCGCCGGCCCCGGCGCTGCACAGGCAAAAACTTCTCGGCAGGCACATAGACACTGCCGGCCTCTCTACCGCAATTGCTGCGATCCGGCCGGCCTCAGTATCTGTCGGACGGAGGCGGCGGGTAGTCCGGCGGCGGCGGATTGTCATCGGCCGAAGGCGGAGGATAGTCAGCCGGAGGCGGTGGAGGAGGAGACGAGTACCTGCGTTGCGGGGGCTCACTGCGATAGCCCCGCCGATAGCCGGGAATCTGATTCCCCTTCATGTACATACATTGCAGGTATGCATGGTCATAACGACGCTGGGCCTCTCGATAGGAGCCTGCAGCATAGCTGCTGCCAGCGGCGCTCCCGACGAGAAGTCCTGTCCCTGCCCCTATTGCCGCGCCAGCGCCGACGTTGCCCGACGCGCTGCCGATTGCTGCGCCGGCTGCAGCGCCCAGGGCGGTACCGACAACTGCGCTCGACACCGCCGATCTCTGTGCTGCCTCTTGTCCGGTTACTCCTCCGACCTGCTCGTATGCCCACTGACGGCATGTAGCATCGTCGGCACGGAACTCATCGAAGCTCTTGCCGGTACCCGGAAGGGCCATGACGCTTGGCCCCGTCGGAACCGTAGCACAGGCCGAAAGAGCAGCGGCCGCGATGAGGAGTAAGATTTTTTGCAAATAACGCATTGTATTACCTCCCAGGCCCGGGTGCCGGCTGTGCAGGTACTTCCCGCCAACCCCCGGGGCATTCCTTAACATATGGGTAATAGGTCTTCGACTCCGGGCAGTAGTACCACGTGCCCGTCTGTGACGACGACCGGGATTCGGGCTCAGATCGTTCTATGTAAGTCTCCGGAACAGCAGGTTCAGATACGGCAGGAGGATAGGCATACGGATATGGATAGTAGTATGGGTATGGATAGGCATAATAGGGATAGCCCCACCACCAACCCGGTCCGATATACACGCCGACATGCCCCCCGTAATACATATGCCCGTAAGCTGATGTCGTGCCCACTGCAAAGACAGCCGTAAATAAAACAAACAAAATCAGCGCCGCTTCAATCAGTCTCATCCTCTTTCCAAACATCTTAAGCCTTGCTGTCACCTTCTGTGCTCCTACCTTTCCAGGTCGCTAATCTCGCCCCAATTATCAAGCGACCTCGTCGATCGGATACACCCACTCCTTTATAATATCATACAGAAATAATTATAAATTTAATGTGAAGATTTCTAAATAAAGGCAAAGTTTTGTACTACATCCCTTGGGAGCTGTCGCAAGGCCTCTCTGCCTCTAAGACGCAGCCGGGGTTGTGCGGCATTTCATAAGAAGGCGCAGGGGCAGTCTACATCAGAGTCTTAGCCTTCTCAGCCTGAGCGCATTTCCGACAACCGAAACCGAACTGAAGCTCATCGCTGCCGCGGCAAAAATAGGGCTGAGCAGAATCCCGACGAATGGATAAAGCACTCCCGCCGCGACAGGGACGCCGAGAGCGTTGTATATAAAGGCGAAGAAAAGATTCTGCTTGATATTCCTCATCGTCGCCCTGCTCAGACGCCGCGCCCGGAGGATGCCCCGGAGGTCCCCTTTTACGAGCGTTACTCCTGCGCTCTCCATCGCCACGTCCGTCCCCGTGCCCATCGCGATCCCGACATGCGCCTGTGCAAGGGCCGGAGCGTCGTTAATCCCGTCGCCCGCCATCGCCACAAACCTGCCTTCTCCCTGCAACCGCTTTACAACCTCGGCCTTCTGGTCGGGCAACACCTCCGCGATCACTTCATCCACTCCCAGCTCTTTAGCCACGGCCTCAGCGGTCCTCCGGTTATCTCCGGTCAGCATCACAATGCGAATCCCTTCATCGTGAAGGAACCGGACCGCGTCGGGAGTTGTTTCCTTGATCGGATCTGCGACGCCCACGAGTCCGGCCGGCTTATTGTCCAGGGCAACGAACATCACGGTCTTGCCTTCCCTGAGCAATGCCTCTGCCTTCCCGGACAACATTCCCAGATCTATTTCGAGTTCTTCGAGGAGTTGGCGATTTCCGAGAGCCACGTCATGGCCTTCGACCTTGCCAACCACACCTCTGCCGGTCTTTGAATCGAAAGCCTCTGCATTGGACAAGACAATGCCCTTTTCCTGTGCGCCTGCGACAATGGCCGCAGCCAAGGGATGTTCGCTGCCGCGCTCTATGCTCGCTGCAAAATAAAGGAGGGATTTATCATCTAAATCCCCGGAGGCGACCACATCGATCAGCTTCGGTTTCCCGACCGTGAGCGTCCCGGTCTTGTCCACGACAAGGGTGTTTATCTTCTTCATCACTTCGATAGCCTCCGCATTCCTGAAGAGCACACCCCCCGTCGCACCCTTGCCCATTGCAACCATGATGGACATAGGGGTCGCCAGTCCGAGGGCGCACGGGCAGGCGATGATCAGCACGGCCACCGCGTTCACAAGTGCGAAGACCATGCGCGGCTCCGGACCGACCAACGCCCAAATGATAAAGGTCAGGATTGCAATGCCCACGACGATCTGCACGAAGTATGCGGCGATAATGTCTGCGAGCTTCTGAATCGGAGCGCGGCTTCGCTGCGCTTCGGCCACCATCTGAACAATCCGGGCAAGCATTGTCTCGGCACCCACTTTTTCGGCCCTCATGACAAGGGATCCTGTCCCGTTTACAGTAGCACCGATGACCCGGTCACCCTTTTTCTTCTCCACCGGGATCGGTTCTCCCGTGATCATGGACTCGTCCACCGAACTCGATCCGTCCGCAACAATGCCATCAACAGGTATCTTTTCGCCCGGCCTGACGCGAAGCAGATCGCCGGGATTTACCTGTTCGAGAGGGATATCTTCCTCTGTTTCGTCCTTGACGCGGCGGGCCGTCTTCGGCGCAAGCCCGAGAAGGGCTTTGATTGCCGCACCTGTCCTGCTCCGGGCCTTTAGTTCCAGCACCTGGCCCAGAAGCACTAGGGTCGTTATAACCCCGGCCGCCTCGAAATAGGTTCCTACTTCGCCGCCTTTGCGAAAAGATGCGGGGAAGATCTCAGGAAAGAGCGCAGCCACAACGCTATAAGCATATGCCACTCCTACCCCCAGACCGATCAGGGTAAACATATTTGGACTGAGGTTTGCGATAGATTGCCCGAAGCGGACAAAAAATGGCCATCCTCCCCACAGGACAACCGGTGTCGCCAAGACAAGTTCCAGCCACTTCAAAATCTCCCGCGACAGGACTTTTTCAGGGGAGATCGCCGGGATGTAGCCGCCCATAACGATATAAACCAGCGGAATCGTTAAAACAGCGCTTATCCAAAAGCGCCGCGTCATGTCGGCAAGTTCAGGATTTTCCTCCTCCTCGGCGGTCACTGTTTTGGGCTCAAGGGCCATTCCGCAGATCGGACAACTGCCCGGCGCGTCGCGGATGATCTCGGGGTGCATGGGGCATGTCCATTCAGTCTTCGCCGCGCTTATTACGGGGGCAGCCGGCTCGAGCGCCATACCGCATTTAGGACAGGCAGCAGGTCCCGGCAGCCGGACCTCGGGATGCATGGGACATATGTGGTCTGCTTCCTTTTCGGTCCCTGAGGCTGCTATTGTCCTTGCCCCAAGGTATGACACAGGATCCTCGTCGAAATCTTCCTTGCAGGACTTTGAGCAAAAATAATATGTCCTGCCCTCGTACGTAGATGTGGCTGCGGCATCTCTGTCTTCGATCGTCATGCCGCAGACCGGATCGATGACCTTCACTCTTTTTTCTTTTCTCCGGTCCGTATCTTTATCAGATAATCCATGGGATAGACTCCGATCAGGCCATCCCCTGCAAGACCGGTCTGGCCATGCCGGACGATGATGCCTGTTACGTCGTCCACATCCTTATCGGGTAATACAATCTCGATTCTGTTGCGGATTATATAGGGCGTGTTTGGGCGGACCTCTTCCCCTATGCCCTTAATCTCGGAAATCGTCATGCCCCTGATCCCCCGATCCTCCAGTGACTTTATTATTTCTTCGAGGCTGTCCGTCCTGACGATGGCGATAACCGTCTTCACTCTTCTACCTTGTCTTTCTCCCAATCATCATTTTTCGTGTTCCCACATTCCTGCTTCTCTGACAACCGAATTGTCCCGCTTCTGCAGCAGGGTGTCAATGAAGGTCCGCGATATGTCGGGCCTTGTAAGAAATGTAAAAACATGAGAGCATTAAGAAATAAAAGAAAAAGGCTACCGATGACGGCAAAGGCTGCAATCTCCACAGTTTTATTTCTTCTCCTTCCGTTCTTTTTCAGCCCGGCGGCTTACACAAACGGCTATGTCGGGGCTCCGCGATGTATGAAGTGCCATCAGAAAGAATATGATGCATGGAAGGATTCGGGTCATGCCCGTATTCTTAACAGATCATCCTCCCCGGAGATTGACAAAATTCCTCTTCCAGCAGGATTCAGTCGGCCGGATATTTCGTATGTGATCGGCGGATACAGATGGAAGGCGCTTTTCCTCGATAAAAACGGATATCTGATCACCTCCACCATTGCAGGCCAGGGGAAAAATCAATATGATCTCACCAGTAAGAAATGGGTCGATTATCTTCCCGGGCAGAAAATTCCATACGACTGCGGAAGATGCCATACAACCGGGTTTTCGTCCGAAGGGCATCAGGACGGACTCGAAGGCATTATGGGAACGTGGAAGTTTCAGGGTGTTGCATGTGAGGCATGCCATGGACCCGGGTCTGCTCATGCCAAATCGGGGCGTAAAACCGATATAAAGATCGGAAGAAATATCTGTGTGGATTGTCATGGCCTGAAACCCCTGAACGTAATTCCCGTCGAAGGCGTATTTATCGCACCTTATACGGAAGTCAATCAAATGAGGAAAAGTGAGATGGCAGGTCTTTCCTGTGTCGATTGCCATGATCCCCACATGTCTGCTGAAGGATCAATCAAGAAGACCTGTATGAGTTGCCATAAGAAGGTTGAGGCTGAGTATCGCGACAGTTATATGTACAGGACGGGGGTTAAATGCGAGGACTGCCACATGCCTCCTGCGGGGATAGTCGCCGAGGGAGATAGAAAGACCTTTCAGGGCGACCTGAAGAGCCACCTTTTTAAAATCGACCACAGGAAGGGATTACCGCTTACCATGGTTGATGGAAAGGAAATAAATCCCGGCTACTTGAGCGTCGACTATGCCTGTACGCGATGTCATTACCTGTTTGAAAACAGGCAGTGGGCAGTGAGTTTTGCGATGTATGCCCACAGGGTAAAAGTCACAACCGATATCAAGATAATGCGGCTTCAAGTGGCGGCGGCATCACTCGGCATCCTTTTTTCACTTCTTGCACTGCTGTCCGCCGCGGCCCTGAAGAACTGGTTTTGGCCGGTTCAAAACAAAAAGAAAATGATAAGCCTTCATAAACATTCCGCCTGGATTACTTTTTCCCTCTATGTATTTGTCTCCACTTTATGCATCTACTTTCACTTCCCTCTGGATAAACTGGGTAAGGCGCTGAGTATGGGCTGGTTTCTGATACATATTTTTAACGGCCCGTTAGGCCTGTTTATCTATGCTGGTAAAATCGTTGCGGTAAGAAAATACAAGAAGGGATGGGGCGCCCAGGGAGTTTTGTGGGGCGCGGCCTTGTTTGTTTTCTGGCTTATCCAGTATGGCACGGCAATCTTTTCCTTTTATAAAATTTAATGCCCTGAACTGGAAGTTGCGTACCCATGCAGTAATAGCTGGCTGCTAAGTCTTTGTTCCTCCAGTCTCCTGCGGAGCTTTCGGCTTATTGCTATTTACATCATTACGCTTCAGTGATATCTTGGTTTCAGAAGGAGTGCCAATTTTCTGAAACTCTTGCTTCGGACATTTATCCTCCTCCGCATCGAATCTCTTCACAACTCCTTCATAAGCCTTTGAGACCATAGACTTGGGGAGGTAATGATATGGATTGGCTCAGGGAAAACTGGTTTTCCGTAATAATCTTCATCTTGTTCATAGCCATTCACCTCTTTGGTCATGGTTCCCACGGAATGGGATGCGGCGGACACAGGGAAGAGGATAAACGCAGAGGGCATGGTGAAGGATCATCAGAAAATAAGGAGCATAAAGGAGGTCACGGATGCTTCTGAGGATAAAAGTGGTAAGCTGGTCTCTTGGTATATTCTTTGCGATATCGTTCACTCTATGTGTCCTCTACGGGCTGATTGTTCCGGAAAGACTGCACGGCATGAAGAACTTCCTTGAGATGACGCTGCCTGCTTTCACCTGGCTTACCCCCGCAGGGTTCATCCTGGGTCTTCTGGAAAGCTTTCTCTATGGTGCATATATCGGCATTGTCTTTGTGCCGGTATACAATTTCATTAACAGAAGGTGGGGCGGCGAAAAAGGAGATTAGCCGGATGAAGCTCAACCTTTTGGGAAGATTTGGGACAAATAGTTTCCTGAGGGCCTTGAGCCAGAGCTATATCGAGGCCCCTATGCTCAGGAAGATGGCGGCCAAAGAAAAATATCCCCTTTGCCTTGGAATAGGATGTGGCAGGGGCATAGGCGCCGAGAAGAGGATGAAATGATCGAATTGTTCGGAGATGAATACAAAAGGTACATGGATAGAACCCCCATGTTTATGCCGAAACTCGGAGGCAAGGCCTGACGTAAATGAAGGGAGGGCAATATGTTTCTTGCATATTTCCTTGTGAGAAAGAGTTGGATATTCGGAGTTACTCTGGGATTTCTTCTGATCTCTATGCCTCTGGCTGTGTTCGCCAAAGGACCGAAAGGGACGGTTTGGGTGGCCGATGAAAACGGAAACAGCGTTACCGTGATAGACGCCT
>JAWOKY010000088.1:0-3511 GCA_033853975.1 Thermodesulfovibrionales bacterium | reverse complement strand
CCTGCTGCCGTCGTATAACTCATACTCGATGAGTCTGCATTCTATTCCGCCGTTAAAGAAGGGCACCCTTCGCCTGGCCCTTAATCCCACCTTCTTGGCGAGGTCGGGGTTCCCCGTGAAAATATATCCTGTATATCCCGAACATTTCTGTTTGAAGAAATCCCCTATCCCCTTATAGACGCGTTCGAGTTCTCTGATCTTCCCCATTCTCTCTCCGTACTCGGGATTGAGAATTACAATCCCCCCGCCTCCGGGGACCGTGGTCCCTGAATAATCAGAGACCGCGAATTCGATAAGGTGCTCCACGCCTGCGGTGGCGGCGTTCTTCCTGGCCGCAGCAACCGCCTCTTCCCTGATATCCGTGGCAATGATCCTGCAATTCAAGGCCCTTCCAGCCCGTCTTTTTGCCCCGGCACGAAGATCGCGCCACTGCCTTTCATTAAACCCTTTCAGATGCATGAACCCGAAATTTTCCCTCAGGAGACCGGCGGCCCTGTCAAGAGCCGTTAATGCAGCTTCTATCGCGAGGGTGCCGCTGCCGCACATGGGATTGATGAAATGGCCGCAGCCCTTCCATCCGGTCGCCATGATAACGGCAGCCGCGAGGGTCTCCTGCATGGGCGCCGTCATGGGGATCTTTCTGTACCCGCGCCGGGAAAGGGCCTCTCCCGAGGTGTCAAGATACACTGAGCAGACGTCATCCTTCCAGTAGAGGTTTACCACGCTCCTGTCCTGATCGGGACCTGAATCAGGACGCCGCCAGCACTTTTCCCTGATCCTGTCGACAATGGCATCCTTGCACTTAACATTTGCATAGCGCGAATCCCTGATGCCCGAACTGTCAATACTGGAAGTGACACAGACATAGCCATCCTCTGCGAGATACTCCTCCCATGCCATCTCCGATACTGCCCGGTACATGGCGTCGGCATCATGGACAATAAATTCCCCGAGGAGGAAGAGGACTCGGTGCCCCGTGCGCAGCAGGAGATTCAGCCGGAGGGTATCATCGATGGTACCCTCGCTGGCCACGCCCGCAACTGATTCTGAAAGCACTGGGAATCCCAGGGAAAGGAGTTCTTCCCTCAGGAAGGGCGCAATCCCCTTTGCACAGGTGATCAGGATCCGGCTTTTCGCCCCGGGCCTATTCTCTTCCTGCATCTTTCCGGTCTATGCGGGTGATAATGAAATCCCCGGGTTCGAGGTCAGGATTCTTCTCAAGCTCCTCGACAAAGGCAAGGATTGCCTTTCGCATGAAGGCCGGGAAGTGTATGCCTTTCGGTAATGCAAGGATCCGCTGCCGTGTATCTTCGTCAATGCTCGCCGTATACTTTGCCATCTCTGCTCCTTGGTGTAATGGATGATGCGATCCCGGTGCAGCCGTATGAATGCTTCAATAGGATCCCTCATAAACTGTACCACAAATGGAAAGTGAAGGAGTGTAGAATATATTGATGGACAAGAAGGCGCCGCAGAAGAACCCATGCCCTGACTGTGCTTTTTGCCAATACTGTTCCGATTCGCGCTGTGGCATGTGCCGCTCTCCGCACCGCAAGAAAAGGGAGAGGGATACGCGGCCCAAAATCCATAAGCCGCTCTTCCTCAAATTTTAACGGGTTTAGCAGATTGCAGAAGAGATGAAAAAGCCATTACCGGATAAAGCGCGTATCTCGTCGTATATCACGCCTGAGGGGCAAAAACGTCTGAGCGAGGAACTGTCCTATCTCTGGAAAATCAAGCGACCCGAGGTCACTCAGGCTGTTGCGGAGGCTGCCGCCATGGGGGACCGTTCAGAAAATGCAGAGTACATTTACGGCAAGAAGCAGTTAAGGCAAATCGATTCCCGCATACGTTTCCTTTCGAAGAGATTGAGCGAGTTGATCGTGGTGGACAGGATACCCGGTGATACCTCAAAAATATTTTTTGGTGCATGCGTTGAGCTTGAGGATACCGGAGGGAACGTGCACCGCTATCGCATCGTCGGGCCTGATGAATTTGATCCTGACAGGGGCTATATCAGCATCGACTCCCCCATGGCGAGAGCATTGCTGCGCAGGACAGAGGGTGATGAGGTCGTAGTGCGCAGCCCTAATGGCACCGCTGCCTTTGTGGTGACATCCGTGCACTACCGCAATTCTGAAAATTATCGCGGCAAAGCGCAGTAGAAATTAATAGGGGATAATTACGTCGTATCCCGCCAGTGCCCTGGCGATCTGCTCAGTGGTCATCTGCTCAAATTTGTTTTCGGGATGGTTGGTGAAAATCTTCGCATCCATGTCGCCCAGTGTCTCGACATTAAGGTCTATCCCCTCGTCGGACTCCAGTTTCTTATCCATGATAAAGACATTCACTTCATCGTCGGCCAAGGTAAGGCCGACCGCCATCCTCAATGCTTCCCCCTGTCTGTCCCTTACGACCACCGCGATCTTCTTAGCCATATCCCTTCCCTCCGCGCAGTTTGATTGGAGTCTATTTGTATCACAAAAAATCATGCGACGTCAAGGGACTTATAGGCCGATATGGAATATCAATCGCCTTTTGTTTCATAATAGAAAATGGACCGTTCCGTCTCGATCATTATCCCGAACCATAACGGAGGTGCGACTCTCGGCAAGTGCCTTGATGCGGCAATCGCCTCCCGCTACCCGAAATTCGAAGTGGTTGTCGTGGACGACTGTTCCACGGATAATTCTCTCGAAGTAATAAGGAACTATGCCTGCAAACTCATACGCCTCGACAGGCATTACGGCGCGTCGCGGGCAAGAAACGAGGGGGCCGCTCGCAGTACCGGCGACATTCTCTTTTTTACCGACGCTGACTGCGTACTCCTGCAGGAGACCCTCATGGAAGCAGTGACCTCCATCAGGGAATTCAGAGGCGCAGCCATCGGCGGAACGTATACGGAGATACCCTTTGACGATCATTTTTTCAGCGCGTTCCAGTCCATCTTTGTGAACTATTCCGAGACGAAGAAGAGAACGCCTGATTACATCGCCACCCATGCCATGGCGATCGAACGCGACCTTTTCACCGAAAGCGGGGGGTTCCCTGAACATTTTTACCCGATCCTCGAAGACGTCGAATTCAGCCACAGACTCCGCAGGTCTGGATGCAGACTTGTCATGAATCCCCGGATCGCGGTCCGGCATATCTTCAATTTCTCGCTGACAAAGTCGCTCAAAAACGGCTTCAGGAAGTCCCTTTTCTGGACCCGGTATTCCCTGGCCAACAGGGACGTCTTTGCCGACTCCGGCACTGCATCGAAGGAGCTCAAGATCAATGTGGCATCCTTCCCTGCTTGTACCCTTGCTATTTTCTTTTTCCTCCTGTACGGGAAAGGGATCCTTCTTTTCCTTGCCTTTCTCCTCCTGGGTATCAATCTCCTGTCGAGCAGGGGATTGATCGCCGCGTTTTATCGCGCGAAAGGGCTCCTTTTTGCGTTGAAGGCGGCCCTGTACTACACGATGCTCTATCCGCTTGCAGTGGGATCAGGCGCCTTTGCAGGGGTGAT
>JAWOKY010000087.1:0-33728 GCA_033853975.1 Thermodesulfovibrionales bacterium | reverse complement strand
ATCGCCTCGTTGTCCGTCAGCTCCTTGGGTTCGAGCCCCTTCTTGAGTTCTGCACCGGCAGCCCTCAGGAGGCTGCCGTCGACCGCCTCGATAAGACCCTTCCTGTATTCGAGATAGATGACGAAGGCGAAGATCGAGAAGATGAGGACAACAACGACGGTGTAAAGCAGCGTCAGGCGAAGCCTGAAGGTCTTAATCACCATTTCCCGATTTCAGCACATATCCGACCCCTCTGACGGTGTGGATAAGCTTCACCGGAAAATTCTCGTCGATCTTTTCCCTGATGGATCTGATATGGACGTCGATGACATTGGTATTGGGGTCGAAATTATATCCCCAGACGTTTTCGATGATCTGCGTCCTTGAGAGCACCCTGCCCTTGTTCCTCAGAAGATACTCAAGCAGTGAGAACTCCTTCGGGGTTAGCTGAATCTCCCTGCCCCCCCTGTAGACCCGTCTTGAAAGAAGGTCGATCCTGAGATCCTCGAGGAACAGTTCGCTTGCGGATTCGCCGTACCGCCGAAGCAGGGCCTTCACCCGCGCAAGGAGCTCGGAAAAGGCAAACGGCTTGGTCAGGTAATCGTCCGCGCCGCTTTCGAGCCCCTCAACCTTACTGTTTACGGAGTCCACAGCCGTGAGCATCAGGACCGGCACCTTCAGGCCCTTGGCGCGCAGCTTTCTACAGATCTCCATGCCGTTCATTCCCGGCAGCATAAGGTCCAGGATCAGAAGATCATAGGAATTCGCCTCGGCCATCGCATAGCCGGTTGTGCCGTCTTCGGCCACATCAACGGTATAGAAATCCTCTTCCAGCCCTTTTTTGATAAAGGCCGCAACATTATTTTCGTCTTCAACAAGCAGTAGTCGCATACCTATAATTATAGCCGATAGACCGCAATCGATGCTGCATCACAAGCAGTGAGCACGCCTACTTCAGCATCGAAAAGATCTGCACCCTGCCGTTGTTTCTGTCGGCGATGAAGAAATATCCCTTGTCGTCGATGCAGAACTGCGAAGGATAATAAAGCAGGCCCTCCTTCCAGCCCCTCTGAAGCTGGTGGCCCATGAAGGTGCCGTCCTGGCCGATTACAGACATATTGCCGCCGTCTTTATCGACCACGTATATGACGCCCCTGCTGTCAAGCGTGATCGACACCGGGAAATCCATGTACTCCTTCATCTCCTTCGTAATGGGCGTAAATGCAGTTGCATCGGCCGCCGCGGTGTAGATCATCGCCCTTACGCTGTCAAGCAGATAGATCTTCCCCCTCGGATCGACCGCGAGGTCGGAGATGAAGCCGTAATTATCGGGAAACGGGATCTGCCTTACGAACTTGCCGGCCGGGTCAAAAATAAGCACCCTCGCCCCGAAGATGTCGCAGATATAGATCCTGTCGGAGCTGTCCACCCTGAAACTCCGGGGCACGACCGTGTCCGGCGCAGGGACACCGGCCGTCTCCACAAAGCCCTCAAAGGCGCCGTCTGCGCCCAGCCTCGCGACCCGCCGCTGCTTCTCATCGAGGGCGAAGATCTCTCCCTTCGAGTTCAGCTGCACGATCACCGGATAGGAAAGCTGTGCAGGCTTGATCTCGGAGCCGCCCTGGAGCGTCTCGTTTTTGAAGGTATACTTCAGGAGCCTTCCGTTACCCGAATCCGCCACGACCACATCGGACTTGTCGTTGCAGGCGATACCCTCCGGAAGCCGCATGCCGTTTCCCTTGTCGTCGGCAGAGACAGCGGCCACAAAGATCAGATTAACGTTTTCTGCGCCGAAGGACTTAAACGGCAGCAGCAGGACCGTCAGAAATACTATCACTTTCATTGCATATTTCATTTTCATGATCGCATCACCTCTTGAACTGTTGATGGCACTGGATACAGAGATCCGTAATCGTCGCAAAAGGTATCATCGTCTTGTACGGCGTGCCGTGTGCGCGGTGGCAGCTCAGGCACATGACAAAAAGATTCTTGTTTCGCGGATCCGGATATTTTTCTCCGACCGGGTGCGTCGAATGTTTCTGCCAGTCGTGACATGTCCCGCAGAGGTTAATGACCGAGGGCTGCTGAAAGAGCATGCTGTTGTCCGAAGCATGGGGCTGATGACAGACCGTGCAGTCCCCATCCTGAATCGGGGGATGCTTCGTGACAGACTGCTCCTGCCTCCTGATCGTATCGGCATGGCACGTACCACAGAGCTTCACCATCGGCTCCTTGAGGAGCGATGACTGGGACGAGGCATGGGGGTTGTGGCAGTTCAGACAGCCCCTCTTGCTCAGCACCGGCCAGTGAAGCTTGTTCTTCGAGAGTGCCTCGTTGATCATCGTGCTGTGGCATCCCCTGCAGAGCTCGAATCCCGGCTTCTTCGTTGCAAACGGATTTGGCGAATCAGGGGCCTCGTGGCACTGGTTGCACATCCTCTGGGCAACGGGCGGATGCACGTCGTCATAGAGTATCCCCCCCTTGTTTGAACCGTGGGGGTTATGGCAGGTTGTGCACTTTGCCGAGGCGACCGGGTAGTTCATGTGTTTTTGCTGGAAGAGCGGATTGGTCGTCTTGTGGCAACCAAGGCAGAGAGACGGGACCCTGTCATTGAGAAGGAAATCCGCCTTTGTGGATGCATGCGGGTTGTGGCAGTTCAGGCACCCCTTGTCCACCGGGTTATGCTTGAACTTCACGCTCTTGACCTTGTCGCCCATATCCTTATGACAGCCGAAGCAGAGCTCGTTGCCGGCCTTCAGGAGGTTGAACTTGTTGGCCGAGGCGTGAGGGTCGTGACACTTGACGCAATTTCCCTCGACAACGACCTTGTGGCTGCTGACGGCGCTGTCGGGAATTATCGTCTTGTGGCATCTAAGGCATATCTTGTTTGGTTCCGCTGCGAGAAGCTTCCCGTGCGAAGAGGTATGGGGGCTGTGGCAGCCGGTGCATTCCCCTATCTTGACAGGTGTATGGACGAAGGCGCTCTTTAGTTTGTCCTGGAATGCGACGTGGCATCCCAGGCATACCTTCCCCCTGGCCCCTGGCTTGAGGTTGAACTGCTCCTGGGAGCCGGCGATTCCTGCGATACACAGGATTCCTGAAACTATGAACAGAAGTATTAGTTTATGGCGCAGATTCATGTCCTCTCCTTTCACCGCTTCTCCACAATGTGACATTCCTCGCACGACCGCGCTGCGAAGGGCGGATGGAGGTCCTCCTTAAACAGCATCGGGTCTTTCGACGCGTGAGGGTCGTGGCAGGTTCTGCAGTCTATCACTGTGGCGCTGATATTGATATGGGCCTTCGAGAAGGCGGCGTCCTTGAAGTCGTGGCACTGCCCGCAGATGTCCTGGACCTTGCCCACAAGAAGCCTCTGCTCTGCAGAGAAATGGGGCTTGTGGCAGGTAAGACAGTCGCTTTGGGCGGGGGGATGGGCCTTTTCCTTTTCCATATTCGACTTTATGTCTTTGTGGCAGGAAAGACAGAGGTCAGGGCTCGCCGCAAGAAGCAGCTTGTCGAGCTTCGACTTGTGCGGGCTGTGGCATTTGGTGCATTCTCCGGAGACAACCGGAGGATGCGCGCTTGCCGCCCCCTTTATGCCCTTGTCAACATCGGTATGACAGGAAAAACAAAGCACCTCCTGTTTCTGGACGATCATGCCGGAGACGTTGCTGGCGTGCGGGTCGTGGCAGGTGAGGCACATGCCGCTCTGGAATGGATTGTGCACAGTGCCGCCGGCCTCCTCTTTCATCAGGTCAGCGTGGCAAGTTGCACAGAGCTTCGAGCCGCCCGCCTTGAGGAGCTTGGCCTCATCCGAGGTATGGGGTGAGTGGCAGCCGGTGCAAGAGGCGTCTAAAACAGGCTTATGCACATAGGTCTTTGAAAAATTGGTTTCCGCCTCCCTGTGGCAGGAATAGCAGACAGTGTCCAGCCTGTCTTTAAGGATAAAGTTTATGTTCGAGCCGTGCGGGTTATGACAGGCGGTGCACTGCTCCTTCCGGAAAGGCTCATGGACGTCCTTGCCCTTCTCCGACTCCTTTACCTTCGCGTGACAGGTGAAGCAGAGTTCACCGTCCTTGGCAACAAGGAGCCTCGGGTTTTTTGCGGCATGAGGCAAATGGCATGAAAGACAGCCATTGGCCACCGCGGGATGGGGCACCGAAACCTTGGCCGCCTTGTCCTGATGGCAGGTGAAGCAGAGCTGATTGCCCGGCGCAACGAAGAGCTTCGGGTTTTCGGAGGAGTGGGGGTTATGGCAGGACGTGCACATCCCCTGCTGGAAAGGCATGTGCTCGACTGTTCCGCCGGCCTTCAGCCCGTTTAGATCATGGCACTGCGAGCAGAGCGCGCTGCCGCTTTGGAGCGTCTCGAAGGGCGTCCCTGAATTGGCGGGCTTGTGGCATGCTTCACAGGTTCCCGAGGAAACCGGGTTATGGACGCTCGCTTTAAGGAGTTTTGGCTGATCGGAGGAATGAGGATTATGGCAGGTCGCACAGGATTTCGTCTCAACAGGATAATTGCCGTGGGCCTTCTTGAAAGACCCGGCAGTTGCGTCATGACAGCCCAGACAAAGAGGAGGATCCGCCTTCTTCAGAAGCGATGTCTGATCGGAACTGTGGGCGAAATGACAGGTAAGACAGTTGCCGGACTGCAGGGCCTTGTGCACCACCTTCTTCTGGTAGTCCTCCTTCTTGTGGCACTGGAAGCAGACATCGTTTCCCTCGGCCTTCAGAAGATAGCTCCCCTGGGACGCATGAGGGTCGTGGCAGGTTGTGCACTGCCCTGTCTTTAGCGCGGTATGAAGATGGGCCTTGTCAGCGCCTATCTTCTCCTTCGGATGACAGCTCAGGCAGAGGGCGTTGCCCTCTCTTACGAGTATGAGTTTCGGCACAAGCCCGTGCCGGATGTGACAGGCCTCGCATTTTTTTTCCTTGACGACAGTGTGCACGGTCTTCATCGACATATACTTGTCAGCGAATTTCGTGTGACAGTCGAGGCAGCCTTTTGTGGCAAACTTCCTCTCCGCAGCCGGTGAAGTCCCGGACGTGGACATGAAGACGGCGCTGCACAACAAGACCGCAATGCCCAGCAAAACGATTTCTTTCCTTCCTATCCTAAGCTTCGCCATGCCTTCTCCTAATTAGATTTGGATATTATTGTTTGTCTTCCTTGACAGCGTAGATCGTCACCTTGTAGGCCTTTTTCAGTTTCTCGGCCCAGTCTTCCATCGCCTTGTTGATCTTTTCGGCGTATACCTTCTTTGCCACCTGCGACTTGACCTCATCGAAATCCTGAGGTTTGGCCGGGACAACGTCCTTGATCGAAAGAACGTAAAAATTATTGTCCTGGTCGGCGTACAACTTCAGATCTCCGGGTTTTGCTCCGGCTATCGCCTTCCTTACACCCTCGGGCAGGTCTTTCGTGATCAGGAGGTCGCCCTTGAAAATAAGAAGTCCCTTGGCATCCTTCGGCGCCCTGCCCTCGGCGTTTGCAAGGAGCCAGTCGAAATCGTCGCCCCTCCGGAGCTTGACTATGGCGCCTTCGGCGTATTCCCGGCTTGTGAATGCGATGCTCCTTATGCGCATCATCTCCGGGTAGGAATAATCGGCGATATGTTCATCGTAATAGGCTTTCACCTCTTCGGGTTTTAACTTCACCTCAGGAGTGATCGCCTTGTCGACGAACGTCCCGAAGAGGACCGAATCCTCATATGCCTTGACCATGTCCTTGTATTCCTTGCTCTTGTCGATGCCCTCAGCCAGAGCCTCTTTTGTAAAGATCCTCTTGTGGACGAGTTCGTCGAAGACGAGGAGTTTCTTCTCGTTCACCGTCTTGTTTTCGATTCCCTCCTGGACTCCGTGGTAATACTTTCCGGCTATCCCCTTGGCGAGTTCGCCGACCGTGATCGATTTTTCACCCTTCACCGTGGCGATGACCCTGTTGTCCTTCAGCATCTTGTCGAACCCGGGGGTCTTTGCCTCGAAATCCAGACTGTTGAAGAGCTTTGCATTTATCTTTACGTATTTCTTTACAAGCTGTTTCTTGAAATCTGTCAGCGCGGAACCTTTCTTCAGTAGGAGCGCCTGCTCTTCGGCCTTTTTCATCGCCTCGGCGTCTTCCTTTTCGGGGAGACGAGAATCATCGAGCCGGGCAAACACGAACCCCGATTCTATCGGTATCCGGGGGCTTATCGCTCCGACCTTCATCCCTGAGACAACCGATACGATCTCGGGCAGGAGGCTGTCTTTTTTTACGTAGTTTGCTTCCTGGCCGCCCTTGGCCCCCTTGTCAACGAACTCCTTCACGATCGCCGTGAAGTCCTTGCCGGCCTTGATATCCGCTTCGATTTTGTCCGCGTCTGCCACCTTCTGGACAAGGACCGAGGTCAATTTGTACTCCCTGGCCGTTTCCTTGTAAAGCTTCTCTACCGTTGCCCTGTCGGCCTTGACATCCTTTACGTGCTTGTCCATTACGAGTTCCCGGAGGGTCCTCTGCCTGTAGGCCTCAAGCATATCCTGTACGTCTTTCAGATCACCGAGGCCCATGTTCCTCGCCTCAGCAACCATAAGCCTGACGTTGATGAGACGGTTGAGCATGTCGGAGTAATCCTTCTTTCCGGCCGTCTCCTTTTGCCCCATCTGTTCGTGGGCGCCGGCAAGGGCCTTTGCGAGGTCATCGACGGTGATAGGGTCGTCTTCGACAGTGGCAAGAGGGAAATCCGCAAAGAGCGGAGAAAAAAGCGGTATCTTCACGGGTATCTCCACCTTGGCGGCCGGTTTCTCAGCCTCCGTCTCTTCGACAGTTTTCTGGGCAGGCTGCGGCGCCTTTTCCTCTGCCGCAAAGAGCAGGCCCGAGCTCAGGGAAAAGGCAAGAAAGACAATCATCGGAAACAGGACTTTTTTCATGTATACACCTCTTTTTATATCGTTTGCACTGAGAATGATTTTCTCATTTCGTCATCATATCCACTATCGCCCGGGTCATCCGGGAGGCCATCACGCTGGCCGTGTTTACCCTTCCGCAGTCGAAGAAGAAAACTCCGTCGTCCCCGGTGTTGTAACTGTTTGAAGACCAGACTACCTCCTTGCTCTTCCTTTCGAGAAGGGAGACCGAAAATTCCACCTTCGGCTTCCCGTAGGAACCCTGGTAGTCCTCATAATCCAGCACTGAGCCGGTAAGGATCAGGTCGGTATTGAGGTTCTCGAATAATACCTCGGCATTCGGTATCGACACGCCCTCCATGAGGATCAGCCTGAATTTCAGGAGCTGGTCCCTTATGAGGCCGGGCTCGACGACCGTGAAGTTGCCGGTCTCCCTCAGGTGTTCAATGAATTGGAGCGCCATGAGTTCGGCGGCATACTTTCTGTCGCTTCTGTTGTAAAATGGCACGACCGCGATGGTGTATGTTCTCTTCGGGTCCAGCACCGGCGAGCGGAACGAGACCTTCGGTCTGAATTTCCGCGGTATCGATACGGCCTCCTTTTTACCGGCAAAATAATCGGCAAGAGACTCAACGATACGGCCCTCGACCTTTTCCTCAAGCACCTTCGGGTCGTAGATCATGCCAATCCCGAGTATCCCCGGAGAATCATCACCGGCCATGCCCACGGTTTTCATCCAGAGTATCGCCGGCTTCTCCCCGGTCGAAACAAGCCTTGAGGTGAGAGCGAACTTCGGAGGATTCACCTCGCTGAAAAGGCCTATCTCGGTGACAAGCACGCCGTCGACCCCTGCCTCCTTCCTGAAGGCGGCCGCCGTTTCGGCATCGAGGCCGCCAGTGTAGCGAATGCGGCGCCCGGCCATGAACTTCTGAAACGCCTCTTCGTCCATGACCCGGAAGCCCCTTTCCCTGAGCTGGTCAACGAGGTTCTGTCTCAGTTCTTTAAGCGGCGCTGCTGTGGCGCTCAGGTTTTCAAGCGGAAAGACCGCAACAGTAAAACCCCTCGCCGCCTGAGGCGCCTCGCCTGCCACGCGCTCCCTTACGCCTGCGCAGCCCGAAAAAAGGAAGGTGCCTGCAAGAAGCCAGGGCAGCATCTTATTTGAAAAGCTTGTCGATAAGGTCATTACTTGCCTTTGCGGTGATGTCGTTCATAGGCTGCCCGCCGCCACCAAGGAGGCGGTCGGTAAAACTTATCCCGCCTTTTGTGGTTGAGGCAGACCATATAACCTTCCCTGATTCGGGCTCTATCATCTGGAGGCTCATGGATATGACATTCGCCGCAGAGTTCCCGGACCTCACCTCGCCGTATTCGCGCACCACTCCGGTGATGACGCCGTTAGCCCCAACGAGTGAGGCAAACTTTTTTATCTCTTCAGATGAGGGCGTGGCAGGGGTTGCCATGCCGACCCGCGCAATGCCTCGTACGACCTCGCCCGAGGGGATGACATAAACGCTCCCGGACGACATGAGCATCGTGCTGAAGACATCGCGGACCCTGTCTGCAGCAGTAGAGTCGCGCGACAGGTTTTGGAACGGCAAAACGGCGACCGCCTTTATGGCCCCGAAATCCATGTTGGGATCCTTGTAATTTACGCCGCTGCCGGTGCTTGCGCAGCCTGCGACCGCAAGAGCAACCACAATCAGGATGAGCAACGTGAGTCTTGAAGTTTGTTTTCTTGTCATGTTCGTTTCCCTGGTTTATATAGTGAGTTATATATTAATTCTAAGGCATTGTCTCCGCCCGTATCAACAAACCCTGGCATCAGAAGTACTTCCTCAACGTAAGCGTGTAGCTCTTCGAATGCGACGACTGGGAGATTGCAGTGGATTTCAGGTCGAGGTATGAGACATCGAGAAATGTCCTGCTCGTTATCTCCCATGTGACGCTCGGACTGATCAGCGTCGACTTGGAATTGTCGATGGAATTGAAGTTCTGCGTATATGCAAAATTGAACTGGAGCGTGCCTTCGGGAAAAGGAGAAAAGTTTATTCCGTAATTCTGGAGGGTATTCGTGGGAGACCCGGCGGTTGCAAGAAGACTGTAGGATGCAAAGAGATACACTGTCTGAAAAGGACGATAAGAGGCGCTCGTGTCCACCCTCTGGGTCTTGGTCGTTGTCGGACCTGCCTCACCGCCGGTCTGCTCGGTCCTGTTTACGGAATAATTGAGACTCAGGGTGAGCGTCCTGTGGGGCATCACGTTGGCGCCGAAGATGAACGACATCGTGTCGTCTTTTTCTCCGGTCACGACCCTTGCACTGCTTATGGCGGCCGATGCGTTGACATCTATGCCCTTATAGAGTGCGGCGGTGTTCGTAAGAGAAACGGAATTCGAGCTCGTCGATTGGCCGCCCGTATCTTCGGCCCTTCCGCTGAATACGAGGCTTTGGCTGAGGGTCCTCAGCGGGACCTGCCGAATGGTTGCGGTGTATACGAAGGCCTGCCGGTTTCCGGTGACGTCGTGCCCGTTTTCGACCCCGATGCTTCCGCTTCCGGAATAGACGCTGTTGAATGTATGAAAAACAAAGAGGCTGTTTGCAAGAGTATAGCGTGTAATTGAATTAGCCCCGCCGGTATGAGAGAGAAAGAAGGTGAGGTCGTAGAAAAGCTGCGGCACGTTGAGGATCCTGGTCCTGACGTCGAGGTTATAAAGCTGCGAATCCCGCGTAGTCGTACCCCTCACCTGCGCCGCCTGTTTTGAAAGGAAAGACTGCATCTCGGTCACGAAGATGTTGGCGAAATCGTTTGGGTTCAGGCCAGCCGCCACAACGGCAGCCGCTGTGAGGGGACTTACGACCACCTTCACGTATCTCGAGGGAGTGGGAAGGGCGGGGAAGCTGATCACAAAGCGGTTCTGAAGAGAGTCGAAGGTCCCATGCACGGACGGCTGATACAGCGTCCATCTTATGTTGTCGATGCTGGTGTATATGTCCCATGAAAACGATCCGGCCAGCTGCGGGAAAGTGTTTATGACATTCTGCGGGACAGAGACGAAGACGTATAGCGTATCGATCGTTTGAGGATCAAAAAAATCAAGTCCTATGTTCCTCGGCGTTATATCGCCACCAAGCGGCGGCACACCGATGTTGATGCCTGCGCTTGCAGTGAGGTTGCCATCTATGAGGGCAGGATCGGAGGCAAGTGTGACATTGATCGGGTCATTGGTGAGCGAGAAAAGCCCGACAGAGGGAAAGACCTGAAACAGCACCGTTCCAGTTCCGGTCGTGGAGGTCTCCGTCGTTTCAAAGGCCACATTGGCGCTGCTGTTAAGGGAGACGCGATTATTGAAAAACTGCCCTGAGTATGTGGCCCTCGCCAGATGGGTGTAATCCGTCGTCTGCAGAAGATTGATCTTGTCGTCCGTCTTGGTATAAGTGCCCTGATAATTGAGGTCAAGCCCCCTCACCCCTGTGTATTTCAGATTTGCAGAGGCCTTGTCGGTGGTGATGTCCTCGATCTGATGCAGGGTGTCGTAGGTATTTGTTTTCGTGTACAGCAGGCTCAGCCACGGCAGCCCCTCCGGCCTCCACCCGAACGCACCATGATAGTCCTCGTTCACAAGCGTCGTGGAGGGGGCTCCGCTGGTGCTCTGTTTTTCTTCACGCCTGTCGTATCCCACGCCGAGATTGTAAAGGGGCGTGCTCAGCGTCAGGTCCACGAAGGGGTAGATCGTCCTGTCAGTGCTCTTTGTATCGAGCGTCCCTGACTTGAATGTGGAGTCGTCCTGTTCGAAGAGCCCGCCGGCCTTGAGCCTGATAGTCGGATATAATGTAAGGTCCATGTTCAGCGTATATTGCTGATCGAAGCTGTGGGACCGTGTTTCGGTCTTATCGCCCGATGCATCAGTAGTACTCGTCCTGAAATTGCTGTAATCCAATTCTGCCGATCCCGTTATGCTGTTGGCCGCCGCAGTGCCACACGAAAGGGCCACAAAAAGGAGAAAAAAAAACACCGTCGCATAAGAGCGCGCAGGACCATCCCGCCGCCTCTGTTCATACCTACCGCTCACCCATCATTGTCACCCAGTAAGGGGATTCTCCCACATCGATCTCGGAAACGAGCCTTCTGCTTACCAGGTTGAATATCGAAATAGTCGGACTGTCGTGGCTGAGCATAAAGAGATTGTTCTTCTCCCCGTCGATCGCCATGTAGTCCACGCCTCCGCCGGTGCTGATGAAATCCACGGGGGAGAAGGCAAAGGGATCGAAGACCTGGACCGTCGGTCCGCTCTTCGTGCCGACATATATGAAGTCTGTAGTTGTGTCCACCTTTATTGAACTCATGCCGAACCCCACATATACCCTCTTGATAACGGTGAAGGTCTGGGCGTCGTAGACCGTCATATAGGGGCTGAGTTCATTGATGACGTACAGACGGTCGCCCTTGACATTCTGCTGTCCCCTCAGCGGCCCCGGATCAGTGGATATAGTCGTCGTCACCGTCCTGCCCGGTATGTCCACCACTGAAATGGTATTGGAAATCGTATTGAATACAAATGCACGTCTTCCCGTGCGGTCAAGCAGTATCGAAGAAGGGCCGTTGTCTACATTTATCCTCGACAGTTCGAAGAGCCCCACAGGATTGACCACACTCACGGTATTGGAGCCGGCATTGACCGAAAGGAGGGTCTTGCCGTCGGGAGTCAGGACCAGTTCCTGCGGGTTGTCGCCCGTGTTCAGGCGGATCCTGTTTATGACGTCTCCGGAGACGATGTCGATGACATCTATCCCGTCGTCGCCGAAGAGCGCCACATATGCCTTCCTTCTGGAGGCGTCAATCGCGATGCCTTTGGGTCCCCTTCCCGTTGCAAGGAAGCTCTTGGCCTCCAGATCCGTCTTGTCGATGACGGTGATGTTGTTGGCAGCTGTGTTAGAGATGTATCCGATGACCCCTGTCAGGGGTTTGGCCGGGGCATAGCTCGAAAAAACGGGTTTGAAACTTACGCCGTTTATGGATTCTGAGTACTTAAATACGAGTGAAAGAAGAAGCGATCTTCCCCTGCTTATCGTAAAGGGGGCATCGACGCGGACCGGATCCTTTGGTACAAGAAGATCGGCTTCGCCTTCCTCTCCCCTCAGCGTGGCCTTCTTTACCTTGATCAGGAACCCTGAATACTCTCCGGGCGGCAGGATGCCGTCTGCGATATGCCGCTGCCTCGTCATCTCTCTTCCCTTGAACTCATGCACCGAAACGGAAAGCGGGAGGGATGCCCCCTCGCGTAGCGCCGAGACAGATTCTATGCTGAAGGTGAGGCGGTCGGCCTCCTGTGGAAGGGGCTGCGTGTAAAGATAGATCTCTCCGTTTTCTTCGAGAAGTGGTTTGAGGTACGCCTGTTTTGCCTGACAGCCCGCAAGGAGCATTACCGCTGCAAGTGTAACGAGTAGACCTTTCATGGATCTCCATGTTTGGGTTCAGAATCCGCGTGTCCTCAGCGTCCGCTGCAAAAAAGCCGTCTGCCGCCCCGGAATTAATCAAATCGTAGCATATCAATTCCAAAAAGCAACCCCGCAAAAAGATATCGGAAAAAAAGGGGAAGGAGCTGTTTGTGCAGCCCTTCCCCTCCGCATCTAACAATGGACCAGGAATCGGTCCTCAGACAATCCCGGTAACGGAATTAGTCCTTAGCGTGGCACTTGTTGCAAAGCTGTCTCTGATAGGTTGCGTAGTTCGTCGCAGGCCTGTCATAGAACGCCCTCTGTACCTGTGCCGTGGTATAACCCAAGTTGTACTGTGCGCCCTGAGCCTCCGTCGACGTAGAGTCGATACCGGGGTATAGGCCAGCAACGGTGAGGTACTCGCTGCCGGTGTTCCACCTCAAGGAATACGGCCATGCAGATGCATGAGCCCTGTGGCAGGACAGACACATTACGTTCTCATTGCCGGTGCTCGGGCCCTGCGTCTTGGAGCCGTTGTTGACCGCATCAGCTGCAAGTGCAGTGTAATTGGCGGAGTTGAGTGTCAGACCCTCCTCATAGGGGACCATCGACGTGTAAGAGGTCGCCTGTGAGCCGGTCAGGTTGCCGGAGTATACATAGGCGTTGTACTTTTGTGCGATGCTGACGCCGGTAGAATCCGTGTTCGAAAGCGCGGCAGCTGCATCGTTTCCGGTCGGGTGCTCGAGTGTGGTCGGGTAGTTGGGGTTATGGATCTGGGTGTGGCAGTTTGAACACCACTCTGACATGCCGCTTCCGTATGCAACCCTAGTATCGGTAGTCGCCTCGGACCTGTTGTAGGTCGAAGGAGCAAATGCAAAGGGCGAAGGGTTCGTGAACTGGGCACCCGCCACGCCGGAGACTGAATCCGGAAGATAGCCGATACCAGCAAGAAGTCTGTAGACGCCGACCGACTCGCCCGCTCCGCCGTTTCCGTTCGTTGTCGGGAGGGTCGTTCCATATGAACCCGAGCCGATGATCGGACCGACGTTTGTTCCGATGCTAGGCTTCGCTGACTGATAGGAGTTGTTAATCCTGTACTGGCCGTGAGGGTCGTGGCAGCTTGAGCAGTAGAGGTTGGAGGTCGGATAAACGCCGCCGGGTGCGGTCGTGGTGTAGGTTGCCTGGGTGAGGCCGAAGTCAGCAGCTACGATGTTATGACCGTGCTTGTTGCCCGGGTTGCTCACAGCCGAACCATAGGAGGTAGTGCCGGACGTTGAGATCTTCAGCCATGCGAAGTCTCCGCCGGGGGTCATTTCCTGAGGGATAGCGCCCGCAGCTGCGGTACCCGTTATTGACATCTCATGGTAAGAGGTCGGCGCCGTGTCATTCTTTGCATGGCAATTGAGGCAGGTCGAGCTCTGGTCGCTGCCCTTCAAGAGATAGGTATGGCCGTTAAACTGCTGTGCACCGCCTGTGGTTGAAATGGCAGTGTTGTTTGCAGAGTTATGCATGGTGTGGCAACCTTCGCAGTAGGCAACGCCGCCGTCGTGATATGCAAAGGACACACCGCTTAAGCCAAGGGTTAAGATGGCAGCCGCCATGATAACCAAAACAAGTTTTAAACCTTTCATTTTTTCTCCTGTTTTCTGCTCCGTTTACGGAGACTGTTTGTTTTAATAATCCCTTACTTCCGACTGCTCTTTCCTGCGCTTTCTTCTGTGTGCGTCACCTCCTTTTTTTGCCCGCACTCCGCGGATCAGTTATATGCGACCGAAAAAACGCTTACCCCTCTTTCACCGCTCTGCGTTACGTAGAGTTTGCCGTTTTGGAAAGCGATGTCGAGAGGGACCATAAGATTGCCCCGGTCGTTTCCCCTGTACCCGAACTGCTTGATGAACTGAAAGTTCCTGTCAAATACCATGACAACGGACTTGAGGGAATCGGCCACATAGTAATTCCCCCTGTCGTCGGTAGTAATGCCCGAGACTATATTGAATTTCCCCGGGATGCTGCCGCGCTGGCCGAAGGCCGACAGCTTGCCCTCCGGAGAGAGTTTGAACGCCTTGAAAAGTACCGGGACGGTGAAGAGCAGATCACCATCGTTGTCCACGTCGAAGCCTGAAATGTCTATTTCATGCCTGTCCTTTTCTTGCCGGTCGAGGATCTTCAGAAGATCGAAGGATTTTTCGAACAGGCCTTTTTCATCTGCCTGAACCACCTTCATCGCGCTCTTGTCGGCAAGATAGAGGTGGCCCTGCCTGTACATTATCGCGTTGGGGTAAAAGTCGGCCGAGAAATCTTCGGGAACGCCCTTGATCGCGAGCTGAGAGACCGGCTCTCCCCGATAGTTGCAAAGCATTATTGAATAGAGGGCCTTCCCTGCCTTCCATCTATACGTAAGGAGAAGTATGTTGCCTTCCTTGTCCACCGCTGCATCGAAGACGCTCCCCAGGGTTTCGTCGTCGCCGAAGCGGTACACTTCCATGCCGTTGTCGTTAAACACCCGGACGATCCCCTGGTAGATGACGTAGACTTCCTTGTGCTGAGCATCCGTAAAAAGTGTAGGCCAGCTCGAAGGAACGACGCCGGTAAAATCGGAAAGGTTGTATAGGTAGGAGACGTTTACATCCTCCGCCCCCGCAGGGATGGTTGAGGCCGCAAGGAAGAGGAGGACTGCCACGGCACCGACAAGATGTCTTTTCTTCTTCTGCATCACGCTACTCCCGGCAAATAACTGTTTCATTTTCAGTTAACCGGTACAAAGAAAAGCAATGCGCATGCCAGTGCCAAGATGCACTCTAATCCCTCGAAACACAAGGCTTTTTTGCCGGCAAGCCTCAGCAGGATACCTCACGGCCGGGAAAAGTCCCGAGCCGGTTGGGACTTTTCCCGATTTCCCGGGAGAAGGGGCATTACACGATAAAAATTCGGTCAGATTTGGTGATTCCACCAATAGAGATTGATTCCGTTCAAATCATGCGAATCATAAGCAGGCATAACGTTTCTGAAACATTAAGTTTTTTTTAGAATCTGGGGAATTCCCTCCTGGAATTCAAATCGGCACATATTTTGCTTTATGTATTATGCTGTGCAGAGGAATATCCATGGACAATAAATCGGCCGACACTCCCTCGAAGGAGGACTTCAGTGTGGTCTCGCCCGCCGAGAGTATCCTGCTGGTCGATGACAACACGCTTTTGCTTGCAGGCATGAAGCGCATCTTCGAAAAGGACTTCGGCAGCGTCATGACCGCTCCGACTGGTAAGGAAGCCCTCTCTTACATAGAGGAGAATCCCTGCCCGATTGTCGTTTTGGATGTGAACCTCCCTGATATGAGCGGATGCGAGGTGCTTGAGGTGATAAAGCAGCGTTCGCCTGAGAGCATGGTGATAATCATAACCTCCGACGGGGACGAGAAACTGAAAGAGGACGTGTTCCGGAAAGGGGCCTTCGAATTCCTGGAAAAACCCTTCGATATCCGGAGCCTGAGAGATGCGCTTTCCAGACTGAGTTTCTTCCTTGAGAGGGGAAGGAAGGTCAAAGATCCCGTTGAAGTCAGGCTTGAGAGGGAACATAGGGGGCTGGTGTATAACCTGTCGCCAACGGGCCTGTCCGTTGCGGCCGACGTGGTGTACGGTTGCGGGAAGGTACTGGATATGGCCGTCTGTCCGGCAGACAGGGAGGAGATCACGTTGAGGGGGTTTGTAGTGAGGACTGTCGATACGTCTTCAAGGCTGCAGCCCTCGCCACAGGACGGGGTGCTGAAATACGGCCTTGGAATAAAGCTGATCGACCAGCCGCCTCTCTATTCTTCCCTGGTTAATACCCTCCTGAACTGAGCAGCGTTTTCTCCAGGCACTTCAGATGAAGACAAGCGGGATCTATTCGAGGCCGTATTTCTTCGTGTGGTAACGCAGGGAATCGTAACTGATGTTGAGGAGCTTCGCGGCGAGCGTCTTGTTGTGCTTCGTCTTTTCAAGGGCCTGAATGATCAGGTCTCTTTCCATATCTTCGAGGGAGACCCCCCCTTCCGGAAGAACGAACTTCCCGCCCGCCGCGCTGCCCGCCGGCTCCTGCGCGCGGCTGATCTCCTTTGGGAGGTGTTCCGGAGTGATAACCTCAGTACGCTCCAGCACCACTATGCGCTCAATGACATTCTTCAGCTCCCTCACATTGCCCGGCCAGCGGTATGAGAGCAGCAATTTTTCAGCCCCGGCGGAAAAATCCTTTATGACGTGCCTGTTGTATTTCTCTGAGAAGTAGGAGAGAAAATGCCGCGCAAGAACCATGATATCCTCCCTCCTGTCCCGGACCGGCGGGATAAAGAGGGCAAAGGTGTTCAGGCGGTAAAAAAGGTCGAGCCTGAAGGTCCCCTTTTCGACCGCATCTGAAAGGTCTCTGTTTGTGGTGGCCATGAGCGTGACGTCGACCGGAATCTCTTCCTTTCCGCCGATCCGCCGGAAACTCCTCTCCTCCAGGACGCGCAGGAGTTTGCTCTGCAGGTCCTGCTTCATGTCCCCGATCTCATCCAGCAGGAGGGTGCCCTCCTCGGCGAGTTCAAAAAGCCCTTTCTTTTCGGACTTCGCGTCGGTGAAGGCACCCTTCTCATAGCCGAAGAGTTCACTTTCCAGAAGGTGTTCCGGCAGCGCCGCACAGTTTACGCCTATAAAGGGCGCGCACCTGCTGTCGCCGTCACCGTGAAGCAGCCGGTGTATATACCTCGCAAGCAGTTCCTTGCCGGTACCGCTCTCGCCGGTGATCAGGATAGTGGATATGTCGGCCTCGACGAGTTTTTCGATCTTCGATTTCAACTCCTCTATTTCGGGCGAGCCGCCGATGATCTCCCTGTCGAAAAACTCGCCGCTCACCTTCCTGAGGTAATCTACTTCCTTCTTGAGTTTGCCCTTTTCAATGGTGCTCTTCAGCACAAGCTTCACCTTGTCCAGATTGAGCGGCTTTGTGAGATAATCGACCGCACCGAGTTTCATGGCCTTCACGGCCGTCTCGGCCGTATCATCGGCGGTCAGCATAACGATCTGGGTATCCATGCCCTCGCTCTTTAGTTCCTGAAGGATGTCCATCCCGCTTTTGTCCGGCAGGTTGATATCGAGCATGACCACGTTGGGGGACCATGAGCGGATCTTGTTCACCACGTCCCGGGGGGCAGTCTCACCTCGCACATCATACCCTTCGTTTTTCAGCACCCTCGAAAGCATCGTGACGATCAGTTCGTCGTCATCTATCAAAAAGACCTTTCCCTTCGCCTTCATACCAGATGTTCCTCGAGCACCTTTTTCACCGGCAGGGTAATGCTGAACGTTGCACCCCCCCCGAGGTTGTTGCTGACACTGATGCTGCCGCCGTGTTGTTCTATGAGCCGCTTCGTGATCGCCAGCCCGAGGCCCGTCCCCTTCGCCTTGGTCGTGAAGAAGGGCTGGAATATCCTTGCCATCGCCCTGTCATCGATGCCCTTGCCCGAGTCGGAGATCAGTATCCTGAGCGAATTGCTCTTTTCCTCGTATGAGGTCTTCAGCGCAAGCTTCCCGCCTCCGGGCATCGCCTCGGCGGCATTGAGGAGCAGGTTCATGAAGACCTGCTGTAACTGCATCGGGTCTGCCATGGTCGCAGGCACGTGGTTATCGTACTCCTTCAGGACGGTTATGGAAGAAAAAGAAGGATTTTTCACGGAAAATGTCGCAGCCCTTTCAAGGACCTTGTTTATGTCCACGATATCCGGCCTGGGCACGGGCGGTCTTGCGAAATTCAGGAGTTCCTTCATCAGAAGTTCGATCCGGAAGATTTCGTCGGTCACCCTTGTAAGAACCTCCCTGTCTGCGTCGGAGAGGTTCAGTTCATAGAGAAGCACCTCTATTGAGACCTTCATCCCGGCAAGCGGGTTCTTGATCTCATGGGCAAGCCCTGCTGCAAGCTCCCCGACCACCTTCATCTGCTCCACCCTCTGAAGCGCCTCCTCCGCCTGCTTGCGCTCCGTTATGTCCCTGTCCATCGCAAGAATATACCTGTGGCTCCCGAAGTCGACCAGACCTGCGCTCACCTCGACATAGATCGGGGAACCGTCCTTCCTGACGTGGGTGAGCTCGGCCTTGACGCGTTCCCCGGCGAGAATGCGGCTTATCCTTCCCGGGGCCTCCTGCGCGGCCTCCGGCGTGTCGAGATCGGTTATTTTCATCGAAACGAGTTCTTCAGTAGAGTAGCCGTGCATATCGGCCGCAGCGCGATTGGCAGCCACTATCCTTCCGGCATCTTCGCCCTCCGCCTCAAGAATAAAGATGGCATCGCTTGCGTTTTCAAAGAGCATGCGGTAACGTTTCTCGCTGTCTTCGATCCTGTAGATGTTTTCCTTCAGGGAGCCGGCCATGTCGTTAAAGGCGGATGCGACCTCGCCGAACTCATCAGTAAGCCCCATGATCCGGTAGTCAAGGTTGCCGCCCTTCAGTTTCCGTATCGCAACGAGCATTGTATCTACAGGCTTGGTAAAACCCTCGATGAAGACCAGGGCGAGGCCGGATGCCAGAAGCGGTCCGATACCGACGAGCACGAAAAGCAGGATCTTCGTGTCGGCGATATCCTTCAGGCCGGTCTTTGTCTGCACATCGAGCCTTTTCCGGGTAAACTCGATCATCTCATCGATCTTCGTAGTCAATTCATCCCCTATCATGACCGCATTGTCTTCTTCCACCTTTTCTCTGACGGGGTCAGCCTTTATCGTCAGCACCCTGCTGATGGCGACCTTGTATTCCTCGATGTGGTTTCTCAGGTCGACGAGCCGCTGCATCACCTTTTCGGAATGATGGCACTGAAAGCAGGTATTGGCGGCATCGCTCATCCTCCTGACGTTGTCCACCGTGATATAGGCGCCGCGCGCATAATGCGTGTTCTGCAGGCTCAGGTCGGCCTGGACCCTCTTGACGCCGATCGAGAGGTTTTCCCTCAGGATCTCGACCTGATGAAGAGTGATCAGTCTGTCAAGTTTGGAAGTGGCCTTCTGAACGGTGTAGACAATGTATATCCCGCCGACGAAGAAAATAACCGAAAATATGGTCAAACCTATGATGATCTTCTTTTTCATTTCCCGCCGCTGTAATCATAGTTCGAAAGGGTTATCCCAAGCTCCCCCATATAGGTGTAAAGCGGCCTGAAATCCCCGTCCCTTGTTGCGACAAACCTCTGAGCACCGAATTGCTGCAGGATATTCCTGCCCTCAGGGTCAGTGTTCATGTTCAGGAGCGCGTCTTCCAGCTTCTTCTTCAGGTCGCTGTCGAGGTCCCTTCGCAGGACCAGGCTGGTTTCGGGGAATTCCGGTGAGTATGCGATAACGTGCAGTTCGTTGGCCACGGCAGGGTCATATGCGGCGAGTCTTCTGAGCACGCTGTTTTTTGCAACACCGATATCCGCCTTCCTGTTCAGTACATCGTAGATAGCGTCCTGGTGAGTGCCGGTGAAATAGGTCTCCTTGAAATACCTTTTGTAATCCTTAATCCCGTGGCCTCTGAAATAAGTCAGTGGAAGAAGATAGCCGGCCGCGGACGCCCTGTCGACAAAGGCAAACCTCTGTCCCCTCATGTCCTCAGCCTTCTTTATCCCGCTGTCTTCCCTCGCAAAAATGATCCCGCGGTAGGAAGATGCGCCGTCAAGTCCAACCGGACGGGCCAGAACCTCAACACCGAGTTTTTCGTGAAGCAGCGCATAGGTGAGGCTTCCGCAAAAGGCACCATCCATGCCCCCTGTCGAAAAATTCTCCACTATGTCTCCATAAGACGGAAGGATGATCAGCTTCACCCGGACACCGATCTTTTCGGAAAGATAGGCCGCTATCGGAGCATACCGTTCCATCTGCCTGAAGATGTTCTCCTCCGGCACAAGCCCGATCAGAATGAAATTGTCCTCTTTGATAGCTACCTTCTTCTGCGGGGCGGTTGCCGGCCCGCTGCAGCCGGCAAAAATGACAAGACAGAGGAAGATAGCGAGTACTGCTTTACTCACAGGAGGAAAAACGGATGAATCTTTTCTGCTGATGGCTACCTCTCGTGCTGATGCTGTTTCCTTCAGAACGTTTTTTGGGCTCTCGCCTATTATTTTAACCCTTTTCCCCCCTTTTTTTCTAACAAAGCCGGGTGCCTGCATGATCTTAACCTTATCATAATTTCATTTTTCATGCCATGCTGCTTTAAAAGGGAAAGGGAAGACGCCTGCGGGACGGGCGGAGGGGAAACGACGACTCAAATTGCAGCGATGTTTTTTCTTGCCTCAGCCTCACCGAATGCCTGCGAAAACATCGTAAGCCTGTTCCTGTGGTTGATCACCTGGAGGCGGATAAGTCTGCCGTCGTCTGCAAAGACTATGAATTTCATAACGAGGAATTCAAAGACCCTGCTGACCTCCGAATTCTCCCAGAGGTGAGCGAGAATATATGCATCGTTTAGATTCCTCACCATGCCGAGCACGTCCGTTATCCGGACCCTCGAATTTTCCATGGCGGTCTGAACGAAGTCGGGGTCAGCGCGGGAGGCGAGCTGTGCATGCGTAAGGGTATTGTGGATGTTCTCCAGTATCTTTCTGTGTTCCCTCTCGTCTGCTGCCATGGTCTTCCAGAAGTCGGAGACCGCCGCCTCGTGAGCGAACTTCTCCGCAAGTCCGTCATAGAAGCCTTCGGCAGCCTGCTCGCCCTTGATCGCAAGCTCAAAAAGCGAAGAGACGGTCACGGAGCCGGCGACCGCCGCTTTGTCCTTCTTCTTCTCCCCGTTTCTGGAATCCATAAGCTGGACTTTCGAAGACCCGATTCCCTATCGTCGATCAACAGTTGGTGCCGGTGGAGAGAATCGAACTCTCACTGGGTTGCCCCAACCGGATTTTGAGTCCGGCGCGTCTGCCTGTTCCACCACACCGGCAACAGGAATATAGTATACAAGATTTGACCCTTATTGTGATCGGACATCAGCCTCCCTGGCCCGCCATGCTCAGGGCCTGTCCGAGCGCTGGGATGAAATCCCTTTTCCTCGACATGACGCGGGGCAGGATACAGGTGCCGTTTTCAACCTTCACGCCAAAGGCGTTTTCCACGATCCACTCCTGTCCCTTCAGCAAGACCCGCTCATAGGAGGCAAGCAGGGGGTTTGTGATCAGGAGCGCCGTCAGGTCGTAACCTCCCTCGGTCCTTATGCGCTCGAGTTCGGCAAGCAGATCGGGCGCCCTCCAGTCGATCTCTTCGCAGTCAAGTACCATCATCTGGCTCACCCCGAGTTTTCTTCCCCCGATCAGAAACTCCTTGAAGTCGGCCCCGATGAGCTCCCGCGCGGACTTGCCCTGAATATTGATGCTTGCGTGCAGGAGCTCTCTTCCGTAGTCGGCTAGCTCGACTCGGGCGATCTCCGCAAGCCTCTCTGCAGCCTTACGGTCCCTGTCGGTCGTCGTTGAAAGCGTCAGGAGAAGCGTGTCGGAGAGTATGCCGGAAAGAAGAACACCGGCGATCTCCGGGGGAATATGCACTTGGTGGAGAAACATCATGCCCGCCACTACGGTGCATGTGCTTCCTATCGGGTCGTTGTAAACGTAGATAGGTGCTACGGTCGAGATGTCCCCCACACGGTGGTGATCGATGATCTCGAGTATCTCGGCCTCCTCGATATTATCCACCGCCTGCGATATCTCGTTATGGTCCACGAGGATCGCCCTTTTCCTGACGGGCCGCAGAAGGTCGGTACGGGTGATGAAGCCAATCAGCCGGCCGTCCCCGTCGACGACCACCGCAGAGCGGTATTCCGATTCGAGTATCTTTTTCCGCAGCTCTGCGATCGGGGTGTAGAGTCCAACGGGTGACATATTCGTGCACATGATGGCGGAAACAGGCTCTGACATCGTCATGATCTGGACCGTCGCAAAGGCGTGGTGGGGGGAGGACACAATCAGTGTCCCGTGTTTTTCCGCTGCAATGACGACATCCGGAACGATCGGAAGGCCGTCTGTTACGATAAGGCAAGAGCAGCCTGAACGGATGAGATCGGTCTGAATATCGTGCTGATCTCCTGTGATCACGACATCTCCCGGGTGGACCCTGTTCAGGAGCGTTCCCTTCTGCATCGATGCGGTAAAGACCCTGCCGGAGAGTCTCTCGACCTTATTGGGGTTGCATATGACGCGTCCGTCGAGGGCCCTGATCAGGATGTCGAGATCGATAGGGGCATCACTGAGATCGCTGAAGCCGACGCTGTCCATATAATGCCGCGCTATGTCCTTCAGTCCGACGATCCCGGTGACCCTGCCGCTTCCGTCCACAACCGGCAGCGAACGGACGCCGCTTCGGCGCATGAGGGCCGACAGCATCTGCACAGAATCCCTTTCGTGTATCGAGACCGGCTTTTTCAGATCGAGATCGCTCACCGTCGCAACGAGACTCTCCACGACCTGAGGCGCCGGCACGCCGAACCTCTCGAGCACGAAGCGTGTCTCCTCATTGATCTTCCCCGCCCTGGCGGCAGTAAACAGGTAGCGCCTGTCGGTAACATTCTTGAAATGCGCATACCCGATTGCCGAACAGACCGAATCGGTATCAGGATTTTTGTGCCCTATGACATAGACGATCTTTGAACTCTCCGCAGCCATCTCTCCTTCTCCTACCTCTTCTGCATCCTGATGAAGTTTTCTATCGAACGGTCATAGGTCCTTTCGTACTCTGCAGTGAAAAAACACGCAGGAAGCTCCCCGCTTCCGCGGTGGTAGTGCAGGCACTCACAGCACCTGTATTTGCGCGGGCAGGGCTCGTAGGTGCAGTTACAGATCTTCCTGTGTTTTTCTGAAATACATTCCATGCTCACCTCCGTTTACTTCCCTATGCAGAAATCGCTGAAGATCCTGTCGAGGATTTCCTCCGTGGTAACAGCGCCTGTTATCCCTCCAATGCTGTCGAGCACTTCCCTCATCTCTATGGAGAAAAGTTCGATCGGTCTGTCCTCCCGAAAAATCTCCGTCGCCCTGCCGAGGGCCAAGGCCGCCTTGTCAAGGGCCGTCTTGTGCCTGAGGTTGGTAATGACTACGCCCTCCCGTTCTTCCTTCCAGTTTCGGAGGTTCGATTCAAACAGGACCGATTTCAGTTCCTCCAGTCCGCTTCCGTTGGCAGCAGATATATAGAGATATTGTCTGCCCGATGCGGCTAACGGTGCAAGAGATATTTTCGCGGGCAGGTCAGCCTTGTTTATCGCGACGAGTGCGTTCTTCCCTCCTGTCTTCGCGAGGATCTCGAGGTCCTCGGCCCTCATCTCTTCGCTTCCGTCAAGGACGGCGATGACAAAATCCGCCTTTTCCATCGCATCGATGCTCCTTCGGATCCCCTCGCTTTCGATCACCTCTTCGGACTTCCTTATGCCTGCCGTATCGATGATCGTCACCGGAAGCCCCTTGATGTTCAGATGCTCCTCTATAAGGTCGCGCGTTGTGCCCGGCAATTCGGTGACGATCGCCCTGTCCCTTTTCACAAGCGCATTGAGGAGCGAAGACTTGCCCACGTTTGGCCTCCCAACGATCGCAACTGAAAGTCCCTCCCTGAAAAAACGCGCCTCCCTATAAGTCCCGGACAATGCATCGATATCCCTTCTCACCTTTTCGAGGCCGCCGATAAGTTCTTCGCGCGTTTTCGTCCCGATCTCCTCTTCGGGAAAATCGATCCAGGCCTCAACAAAGGCGCATGTCCTGATAAGCTCATCCCTGATCGCAGACAGCCTTTCGGAGAGCCCGCCGCCAAGCTGCGCGACTGCTATCCTCCTGCCTTCCTCGGTCCTCGCAGAGATGATATCCATTACCGCCTCTGCCTCATTAAGACTTATCCGGCCGTTCAGGAAGGCACGCTTCGTAAACTCACCCGGCTCGGCGAGCCTGGCTCCGAGGGCGAGAACCAGTTCCAGTATCTCCCGCACAGAGACCATGCCGCCGTGACAGTTGATCTCGGCCACATCCTCCCTTGTGTAGGAACCCGGGCCACGCATCACGGAGAGTATCACCTCGTCGATGATGCTCCCGGCGGCCGGATTTATGATGTGGCCATAACGAAGAGTATAGTGCCGCGCTGCAGTGATATCTTCGGTCTTCCGGCCGCGGAAGATGCGCTCCGCGATCGAAAGGGCCGCCGGTCCGCTTATGCGGACAATACCGATGCCGCCCTGTCCGACGGGGGTTGAAATAGCGGCAATTGTATCATCGGGATAATTCATAACTGCAGAAGCCCGGATCAGGCGACAGAGGGTTGTTGTGCGATCTTTCTGTTAATGTAGAACTGCTGTATGATGCTCAGGAGATTGTTCACGAGCCAGTAGAGCACGAGCCCTGAAGCGAAATTGAGAAACATGAAGGTGAAGATGACAGGCATGAGCATCATCATCTTTTGCTGTTTTGGGTCCATCCCCGAGGGCGTCATCTTCTGCTGGATCAGCATCGTCACGCCCATCACAACGGGGAGGATATAGTAGGGATCCTTCGACGACAGATCTGTCAGCCAGAGGACGAAGGGAGCGCCCCTGAGTTCTATCGCAACGAAGAGGACCTTGTAGAGGGCAAAGAAGACCGGGATCTGGATGATCATCGGAAGGCATCCGCCCATCGGGTTCACCTTGTGTTTTTTGTAAAGCTCCATCATCTCCTGCTGCATCTTCTGGGGGTCCTTCTTGTATTTTTCCCTGATCTCGTTCATCTTCGGCTGGATCGCCTGGAGTTTTCTCATCGACTTCTGTCCCTTGCTCACAAGCGGTATGAAAGGAATCCTGACAACGATCGTAAGAAGGATGATGGACCAGCCGTAATTTCCGAGAAATCCGTGAAAGAATTTCAGAATCCAGAAAAGCGGCCTGGCGATTATCGAGAAGAACCCGAAATTGATGATATATTCGAGCCCGTAGCCGAATTTCATGAGACTGTCGTGCTCTTTTGGTCCTGCGTACAGATAGAACTTGTTAACGCCCGGTTTGCCCTGAAATGCGATGAGAGGGGTGTTATTATAGGTCCACGCCCTTGCAGCCTCTACAGGGCCTGCGGGGATGATCGCAGCGCAGAAATACTTGTCCTCCTGGGCTATCCACTTTAGGTCGCCCGTGAAGGTCTGAGACTCCTTAAGCTTTTTCTCCTTAAGCTCTTCAAGGTCCGAGCCCTTCAGGAGCGCCGGGCCTACGAAGGCGTACCTCCCCTCCTCTTTTTCATATATCCCGAAATCAGAACCGAGGGTGATCCAGTATCCGGGAAGGCCCGAGACCTCGTCCGTCAGCTCGACCTTATAGGAGTCGGGAGAGAAGGTATAGGTCCTTCTGAGGGAAATTCCCCCCTGCGCGTATTCGAATATCACGGAAGCGGGCCTGCTGCCGCTGCCGAGGCTGATATCCCCGCCAGAGACGCTGAAGTTGGCGTTGGCGAGGTTGAAATTCGTATCAGAGCCGATCGCAAGTGCGGGAACGGGAGCGGCCTTGCCAAGGAGGACCACATCCCTGCCCGCCTTGTCCTTATATTTTTTTATCTCCCACGATTTTATCGTCCCGCCCCTCGATGAAAGAACGGCAGAAAAGAGGCCGTTTTCCACCCTGATTTCCTTTTCCTCCGAGGGGGCAGTCCCGGAAACTGCAGGAACCGGTGCAGCCGCCTCTTCCTTCTTTGCGGCCGGAATCCCGGTCTGCTTTTTCGCGGGCGGCACCTGAGGCTGATAGGACGAGAAGAAATACTGGTAGCCGATGATGACGAGGATTGAAAGTACTATGGCAAGAAACGTTTTATTGTCCATTGTGTCCATAATCTATTTGACCGGATCGAACCCGCCCGGATGAAAGGGATTGCACCGCGCAACCCTCCGGAGGGCGAGGTATGTTCCCTTCACCGCTCCGTAGCGGCCTACCGCTTCGAGTGCATATTCGGAGCAGGACGGATAAAATCTGCAGCTTCCCGGCAGGACCGGCGAAATGAAATACCTGTAGAATCTAATTAGCACGATCACGATCGTTTTCATTGACAAGCCCTGAGAACACCCTGTGTATGCATTTCCTCAAGTCTGAGAATTCCGCTTCAGCGGAGGCGTTTCTGGCGACGATGACGAAATCGTATCGCAGAGGGTGCTCCTTTAACTCCATCTTCATCGCCTCCCGCAAACGCCGTCTGATCCTGTTTCTGACGACAGCGCTCCCGATTTTCCTGCTGACGGCAAGTCCGAGTCTGCTGAAGGCGAGTCCGTTGGCAATCGCGTAAATTACAAGATGCCTGGACGGAAATTTGGACCCCTGCTCGAAGACCTTCCTGAAATCTCCCTTTCTGACGAGGGAGAGAAAGGCTTTCCGGCTACCTACAGAGCCAGTTTCTTCCGTCCTTTTTTCCTTCGCCTCTTGATTACGTTGCGCCCGCTGGCGGTACTCATCCTCTCGAGAAACCCGTGGGTCCTCTTTCTCTTAATCTTGTGTGGATGGAATGTAGTATATGTGCCCATAGTTTTTACCTGAGCCAAAATTATAATATCATCAATCCCTGAATGTCAAGAAAACGAATTCATTTCCCAAAAATGCTGCCTTGACAATGTTTTCCTATGCGATAGACTTGGAATAAAAAATCCAGGAGGTCCCACTATGTCGAAAAGGTCATTGAAGGTGTTTGTTTTGCTTGCAGCCATGGCTTTAGCTTTTGCGCCGGCACATGCCCTGGCAAAGGAGAAGAAGGCGGCCCCTGCGAAGTTGACCGCCAAGGCTGTTGATCTCAAGCTCGCCCTGCGCGACCTCTGGGTCGGCCATATCTTCTGGGTGAGGAACGTTGTCGTTATGACCAAGATGGGAGACTCCGAAGGGGCGAAGGTAGCCGAAGGCAAGGCGGTCGATAACGCAAAGGCGATAGCCAACGCCGTGGCCCCCTTCTATGGCCAGAAAGCGGCTGACAAGCTCTTCGACCTTCTTGCCGGCCATTACGGCGCGATCAAGGAATATATGTCAGCGGCCTACGCAGGTAACAAGGAGGCTCAGGATGCCGCATCCGACAAGCTAAAGAAAAACGGCGATGAGATCGCATCGTTTCTGAGCGGGGCAAACCCCAAAAACTGGCCGAAAGCCGCCCTCTCCTCGGCCCTTATGACCCATGTTACACATCATATGGCGCAGATAGACCAGATTAACGCAAAGGACTATACGGCAGAGGCCGCCACGTGGGACGCCATGAAAAACCATATTTACGTGATAGCCGGCGTCCTTTCAGACGGCCTGGTCAAACAATTCCCGAAGAAGTTCTGAACCAAGAGCAGACAGCGTAAGGCGGGGTGAAGCCCACGGCTTCACCCCGCCTGTTACACAACCATCCGGTGCCGCTACAATCTACTTATATCCCATCTCCTTGACCCACTTGCCGTAATGGCTCCTTGCCCACTCAAGAGGCACCATGCCTGTAATCATGATCCTCAGGGCGCCGGGATTGACGATTGCTGCCAGATAGATATGAACCGGGATCATGATCACGACCATATCAAAACATATGTTATGGACGAGGTGGGCGATCAGAACCGCTTCTCTGTTGCCCGCCATAAACCATAGAGTGAAGCCCGAGGCTGATATGGCGTAACCCGCAGCGAGGAGGGCAAGATAATAGAACTTCTGTCCGGTATTTATCCTGTCCTGGGGCGGAACGACAGCCCTCTTCGAGAGATACCCGCCTGCCGTCTTGATCCATCCAATGTCCTCTGCGCCGTACCGGAGCGATACCGGCAGATAGTCGAACATCGAAAGAAAAAGCGACGCCACGAACACAAGGCCGGTCCAGTTATGGATCGCCTTCATCCGGCTGAAACTGCCAAAGACCGAATTCAGCTCTTCGAGGTGAAACAGAAACCCGAAACCGCTGATCACAAGGACGAAGCAGCTGACTGCAAGGACCCAGTGATTCAGTATCTCGAATGCGTTTGCCTTCCTTATCATCTTACTCACCTTTGTCCACCTCCTCGTGTTTCTTCGGACCGACCGTAACGTAATGGAAAAGGGCCAGCGCGACTGCGCCGCCGAGTCCGAGATAGGACAGCGGTTTGAGGACATTATTCCAGAAGATCACCGTTTCGGGTATAGCGGGTTTTTCGTTCATGCCATACAGCCTCGGCGCATCCCTGAATGCATAGAGGGTCCCCAATCCGGAGAGGTCGGCTTCTCCATAGATCCTGGCGTATCCCGCCTTCCTTGCCTGTGCGATCAGGTCGTCCCTGTCACCATACCTTATTCCTCCCGTGGTGCAGACCTTGGCGCAGGCCGGCTGCAGACCGGCGCTAATCCGGTCCGAACACATGTGGCACTTGGCTATCTTTCCGTTTGCATCGAAGCGGGGGACGTTGAAGGGACATGCTGAGGCGCAGAGCCTGCAGCCTATGCACTTTCTCTTGTTGTATGCCACGGCGCCTTCGGCTGTCCTGTAAAGGGCCCCCTGGGCCGGGCAGATCTTCATGCACCCCGCGTCATCGCAGTGCATGCACCTCTGACTTACGAAGAGCCATCGCACTCCGCTTTCTACAGGGAACTCGACGTAATGAATCTTGTTGAAGGCGCTGGAATTGAGGTCGGGAGGGTTTTCGAATGTCCCGGCATTTTTCGTCTTCGCCGCAGACAACTGGTTCCACTCCTTGCAGGCAGTCTGGCAGGCCCTGCAGCCGATGCAGGCCTCGGGCGAAATCAAGAGTGATTTTTTCTGTGCCATTTCATCCTCCCTACGCCTTTTCGACATTGACCATGAAGGCCTTTGTCTCCGGGATCATCGTGTTGGCATCTCCTGCGGTCGGGGTCAGGAGGTTCGAACTGTCCCCCCCGCTTCCGTCCTCCGGGTACTGCCATCCGAAACACCACGGCAGTCCGACCTCGTGTACAGTCGAGCCCGCTACCTTAAAGGGCTTGAATCTTTCGGTGACGATTGCGACGGCCCAGACCTTTCCGCGTGCAGAAGAGACGGTCACCTTATCCCCGCTCCTTATACCTTTTTGCTTCGCAAGCTCTTCGCTCATCTCGACAAACTGCTGCGGCTGCATCTCGAGCTGCCAGGGGGCATGACGGGTCATGACGCCGGTCTGCCAGTGTTCCGTAACGCGGTAGGTGGTCCCGATATAGGGGAACCGGGCATCTGAGGAGGCAAAGACGTCCTCCTCCGCGCCCTTGCCCTTTTCATAAAAGATCTTTATCACGGGGTTCACTCTCTGTTTCGAAAGGACATTTGCCCGAAGAGGTGATTCGAGGGCCTCGTAATGTTCGGGGAAAGGACCATCCGAAAGCCCCGGCCCAAACAGCGCGCCCATGCCGTCGGCCCGCATGATAAAGGGATATTTGCCTGCCTTTTCGTCCGCCAGCGGAGGCGCAGGTCCGTCCGGGACGTCGCCCTCCCAGACACCAGGCTTCTGCGTGTTCTTGTCGAGTTTCGTCGCATTCCATTTGATGACCGCCCTCTTTGTATCCCAGGGCCTGCCCTGCGGATCAACGGAGGCGCGGTTATAGAGAATCCGGCGGTTCACCGGCCAGCACCATGCCCATTCCGGGAAGAGCCCCAGCCCCGTCGGGTCGGTTTTCTTTCTCCTTGCCATCATATTGATGATCTTGCCTTCTTTTTGCGTATAGCTCTGGGAATAAATCCAGTTTCCGCAGGAGGTGCTGCCGTCGTCCTGGAGATGGACGAAGGTGGCGCAGAGCTCTCCTTTTTTGCCAAGGAGTTTCGGCGGGGTAGCCTTCTTGTCGTAGACGTCTTCGAGATAATAGCCGTTTATCTCTTTGGCCACTTCATGGATATTTATCTTTCTGATTTTCCCGTCCGGGCCCTTTTCACCATAATCCCAGGCGAGGTTTACAATCGGCGCGCTGAATTTCCCGCCTTTTTTCTGATAGAGTCTCTTTACCCTGAAGTAGAGTTCGTTCATGATTTCCGAATCGGGAAGCGACTCGCCTATCGGCTCGATTGCTGCGTATCTCCACTGGGCCAGGCGGCTACTGTTTGTGAGGCTCCCCTCCTTTTCGACCGAGGAGCACGCCGGAAGCATGAAGACCTCGGTCTTTATGTCGGCAGGGTTTATTCCCGGTCCTTTCCAGAACGAGCCCGTCTCGTTGTCGAAGAGATTTACGTTGACCATCCATTTCAGCCTTGCCATCGCCTTCCTGACTTTCCCGGCATTGGAGCCCGAACAGGCCGGGTTCTGTCCCCAGGCGAAGAACCCTTCGAACTTCCCCTTCAGCATCTGGTCGAAGAGCATCAGCCATGAGCAGTTCATCCCCTCATCCAGCTTCGGAAGCCACGCATAACCGAAGTCATTGTCCTTCGTGGCATGTTTTCCGTAAATCGCCTTCAGGTAGCTCACGATGTACTTTGGCCTGTTTCCCCACCAGTTGACACTTTTTGGGTCCTTGGTCTTGGGCGTGTTTTTTTCGTTATAGGCCTTCAGGTCCACGACAGAGGCGGTGGGTGCGGGGAGGTATCCGGTAAGGATATGAAAGAGCAGACCATGATCCGTGGAACCCTGCACGTTGCTTTCGCCTCTGAGGGCATTGATGCCGCCTCCGGCGATTCCCATATTTCCAAGCAGAAGCTGCACGATGCACATCGCCCGTATGTTCTGCGTGCCGACGGTATGCTGGGTCCAGCCCATCGCATAAAGCTCGGTACCGGACCTGTCAGGCCTGCCAGTCGAGGCATAGGTCTCATATACCTCGATGAGCTTTTCCTTCGGGGTACCCGTGATTTCCGAAACCATCTCGGGCGTATAACGGGCATAGTGTTTCCTCAGGAGCTGAAACACACAATCGGGGTTCTGAAGGGTATTGTCTTTTTTGGGAACCCCGTTTTCGTCCATCTGAAACGCCCAGGTCTTCTTGTCGTATTTTCTCGTCTTCGTGTCATAACCCGAAAAGAGGCCCGCCAGCTGGCCGGCGTCCCTGAAATCGGGATTGACGAGGAAGGAGGCATTTGTATAGTTGACGACATACTCCCTGAAGTACCTCTTATGGTCTATGATGTACTTGATCATCCCGCCCAAAAACGCGATGTCCGCGCCCGAACGCATCGGGGCATAGATATCGGCCTTCGTGGCGGTCTTTGTAAAACGGGGATCGACGACGATGAGTTTCGCCCCGTTTTCCCTTGCCTTCATGATCCATCGCATCGAGATGGGGTGGTTTTCTGCCGGGTTGGCCCCCATCACAAGTATCACGTCGGCATTTTTTATATCGATCCAGTTGTTCGTCATTGCACCGCGCCCGAACGACTCTGCCAGAGCCGCTACAGTTGCGGAGTGTCATATTCGGGCCTGGTGTTCTATATAGGTCAGCCCCCAGGAGCGCATCAGCTTCTGGAGCATGTAGCACTCCTCGTTGTCCAGGGCGGCGCTTCCCACATGAGCGATGCCCTCGGTCCTGTTGACGACGAATTCCTTCTCGACCTCTTTTTCGCTACCGTCGGGCTGTTTTTCCTTCACCCTGGATTTGGAGACCCTCTTGAAGGTTCTGTCGCGCGTCTCTTTCACCCGCCTGGAAATCTCCTGGAGTGCCCAGTACCACTCGACCTCTTTCCACTCACTCGCCCCAGGCGCCCTGTATCTGGGTTTTGTAAGCCTGAGAGGGTTATTCACCATCTGATAGATGGATGCACCCTTCGAACAAAGCGTGCCTTCGTTGGTGGGGTGGTCGGGATCGCCCTCGGTGTTGATCACCCTGCCGTCTTTCGTGTGCACGATAATGCCGCAGCCGACCGAGCAATAGGGGCATATCGTTGTGGTCTCTTTTGCCCCTTTGATCCGAAGCTCCGGTCCAGGCGGGGCCGCATCGACAGGTGAAAGGGCCCCGTTTGAAAGAGCACCGGCGATTGCAGTTCCTCCGGAAATCTTGAGAAAATCTCTTCTTGACAAGCTCATTGTTGCCTCCTCGATGATGTGCGAAATGCGGTCTTTATAAATTTTGTCTTTCTGGGGAAGGATGCGACTGGACCTTCTTTCGGGTGGGTATCAGAGAAGATGAAACATGATATCACGAAATCCTTTCTCCTTATAAACCTGAAAGAGTATTTTCACAATACTCCAAACTGTGCGGGAATACAAGGGGAAATAAAGGACCGAAAAAGCCGTTAAGTATCTGTTTCGGCAGGACTTTCGGCAAAATATTTATGCTTTCACCCTGATAGCAATTCTGACTTTACCGGCGCCTTTATAACGCCCTTCAAGGAGGTATCGACTGATCCTCAGGCTGCGGGAAAATAATGGGCGTCAGACGAAAAAACTTACGACCGCCCCTGTCATGCAGGTGGCAAGCGTTCCTGCCGCGAGGGCCTTCAGCCCAAGAGAAACTATTTCGGATCTCCTTTGGGGGACCATGCTTCCGAGTCCTCCTATCAGGATTCCCATGCTCCCGAAGTTCGCAAAGCTGCAAAGCGCATAGGTCATGATGAGCTTACTTCGCGGGCTGAGCGCCCCGGCAGGGAGCTTCGCAAGGTCAAGAAATGCAAGAAGCTCATTGAGAATGGTCTTTGTTCCCATCAGATATCCCGCAGTCCGTGCCTCTGCCCACGGTATGCCGAAGAGCCATACAATGGGCGCCATGATATACCCAAGGAGCATCTGGAGAGTGACCCTCCGGCCGTCTATTTCGGGCAGGAGCGAAAGCCCCTGATTTACAAGCGCAACCAGGGCGACGGCAACGATGAGCATTGCGATGATATTCAGAAGAAGGGTGAGCGCATCCAGGGTCCCCTTTGTAATCGCGTCCATCGAGCTTCCGGCGGTCTGCTCCGGGATCAATGAGCCGGCAGTCTGTTGCTTCGTTTCAGGGATCATCACCCTTGCGATCGTGATTGCGGCCGGGATATGGATGAGAGATGCGGTCAGGACGTGCCCAAGCGGGTCAGGGATCACCCCTTGCAGGAAGGTTGAGTAGAGGACCATCACCGTTCCGGCTATGGAGGCCATCCCGCATGCCATTAATGTGAAGAGCTCGCTTCTCGTCATCTGGCCCAGATACGGCTTGATCAGCAGCGGAGACTCGACCATTCCAAGAAAGATCGTCGTCGATGCGCCGAGGCTGAGCGCGCCTCCTATGTTCAGGAGTTTCTGAAAAAGAAAGGAAAACCCCTTGACTATATAGGGAAGAATCCGCCAATAAAAGAAAAGCGCCGAAAGTGCCCCCACAAGAAGGACGAGCGGCAATGCCTGAAACGCAAGTATATAGCTCATCCCGGTGTTTCCGGCAAAGGGCAGAGGCCCTCCCCCTAAGTATCCGAATACGAAGGATGTGCCGGCCCTTGAGGCATCGTTTAGGGCCAGTACAACGCCGTTCATGTAAAGGAAGATCTGTTTGAAGAAAGGAAGATTGAGCAGGACCGCGGCGATGAGGAGCTGAAGGAGGATGCCGGCAGCCGTCCCTTTGAAATTCACACTTGTGCGGTCTTCACTTGCGAAAAAAGCGATCGCCAGTAAGACC
>JAWOKY010000086.1:0-3721 GCA_033853975.1 Thermodesulfovibrionales bacterium | reverse complement strand
ACGCAATAGGAACAGCCTCTGTCGCATCCCTCTGCAATTTTGAGATAAGAATAAGGGGTATCGATGAATGTGTCAGACGCACGCCCCTCCTTTGCAAAGGGGGAAGTGAGCGGTGGCGAGATGATTTTCTCGCAGTACTCCGCAATCCTGTCCTCTTCGCCGACGCCGAGGAGCAAATCTATTTCGGGAATCTCTTTTTCCAGTTCCGCACCGAACCTCTTCGCGAGACACCCGAAGACGACCAGTTTCTTGTTCCCGTCCTTCATCCCGGCAGCATTGAGGATTTCCTCCACAGACTCCCGGCGGGCGTCTTCGATAAAGCCGCACGTATTTACCATTATGATGTCCGATTCAGCGGCCTGCGAGCAGTAATTCAGCCCCTTGGCCTCGAGCTTCTTCAGGAGTTTCTCGGAGTCCACAAGGTTTTTCGGACAGCCGAGGCTGACGAGATGCACCTTACCCACGGCTTCTCTTCACCGCCTCGTAGATAACAATATATCCGGCCGCTGCCGTGATGAATCCTATGAACGTATTGCCCACAATGAAGGGCAGCAACAGTGCCCGAAACTCCCTCAAGAAGGAAAAAATGGTTATGTGGTGCCAGTTGATCGGCGGGATCGCATTGTCGAGGTGCAGCAACTTAACACCCATCCATGTGCCGAATGTATAAATGGGAACGATCGTCCAGGGATTAGTGATATACACTCCGATAAGCGTCACCAGTCTGTTGAGTCTGAACTGGTATGCCAGGGCGATGCCGAGCACGGTGTGAGCTCCAAGCAAGGGCGACATGCCCACAAACACCCCTATGGCGAACGCCGTCGCGATCCGCCTCGGCGGCTCGTCGATCGCCAGGATTTGTCTGATCTTTTCCTTAAACAGCGAAATGCTCGTACCCTTTCACCGAAACTTTTCTCGTTCTTCCTTTTCCATCCACGGTAGTCATGCCCGATTTTGTTACCTCGCCGATACAGATGGCTTCGATCTTTTTGTCTGCCGGCGCAGTAAAAAGAAGTTCGTAATCCTCTCCGCCGCCCATTGCGAAGGTCAAAGGGTCCATGTCCAGGTACCGTGCAGCCCTTTTCAAGTGGGCCGACAACGGGAGCCTCTCTATGTAGAGTTTTGCGCCGACTCCGCTCTCCCCGCAGACCCTTGAAAGGTCGATAAGAAGTCCATCGCTGATGTCGATCATCGCCGTGGCGCTGCGCGCAATCCGGCCGGGTTCCACCGCCCTGGGCATCAGATGCCGTCTGATCAGGGGCAAAACAGTATCCCACTTCAGTTCAAAACTAACCTTTTTTCGCCTCTCCAGTTCCACGGGCCTCTTCATTTTTTTCAGCAATTCAAGGCCGCACGCCGAATCGCCGAGATATCCGGTGACGTAGATCAGATCACCGACCCGCGCGCCGCTCCTTCTAATGAATTTCGAGGCATATCCCGTAACTGTCGCCGACAGAACGATCCGCTCGGATGAAGATATGTCCCCGCCCACAATGGAAACACCGTACAGCTCGGACGCCTCCTCTATGCCGTCGAATATCCTGCGAAACACGGCTGCATCGGCATCCCTGCCGGCAGAGAAGTTCAGCAGAAGAAATTCAGGCCTTCCCCCCATTGCATAAACATCGCTCACATTTACCGACACCAGTTTGAATCCGACCTGAAAAGGCGTCGTCCATCTCATATCGAAATGAACGCCCTCGACCATCATGTCCGTGGTCAGGAGAAGATTCCCCCCGGCAGGTCTGACCACCGCACAGTCATCTCCAATGCCGACGAGCACGCCCGGCGCACCTGTTTCACCGAACCGATTTCGCAGAATTCCGAGAAGCGAAAGTTCTCCGATTTCAGAAAGCTTCATAAAGGGACATGCGAACTGGAAGAAACCGCCATTGATCAGGCCTTTTTCCGCGCAGGAGTTTTGCCCTTTCTGTTGTTTTTCAGCGCCACTTTCAGTACCTGATCCATCGCATCGGCAAAGACAAACTCCATGTCCTTCTTGATGTACTTAGGGATCTCTTCGAGGTCTTTCCTGTTTCTTTTGGGCACTATCACCTTCTTTATCCCCATCCTCTTGGCCGCGAGGGTCTTTTCCTTGAGACCTCCGATAGGAAGCACCCTTCCCCTCAAGGTAACCTCCCCCGTCATCGCAACGTTCTTGTTGACAGGACGGCCCGTCAGCGCCGAGGCAAGGGCAGTAGCGATCGTAATTCCCGCGGACGGCCCGTCTTTCGGTATGGCACCGGCGGGAACATGGACGTGGATGTCAGTCCTGGAAAAGACGTCTTCCTTGATTCCCAGTGTCTTTGCACGTGAGCGAACGTAGCTGAGTGCGGCCTGGGCAGATTCCTTCATGACGTCACCAAGCTGGCCGGTAAGCGTCAGGTGCCCTTTTCCCACCATCGTCGTTGCCTCGATATAGATGATGTCGCCGCCCGCCTCCGTCCATGCGAGGCCAGTGGATACGCCGACCTCGTCCTCCTGCATCTCCTCTTCGGGAAGAAACTTCGGCGCGCCCAGAAAGCTTTCAAGGTTTTTCGTCGTAACCTTGAATGTCTTCTCCTTTCCCTCTGCAATCCTCTTGGCCACCTTCCTGCAGAGGTTGGCGATCTCACGTTCGAGGTTTCGTACTCCAGCCTCCCGTGTGTACTCCGAAATGAGCATCATCAGCGCAGGATCGGCAACATCCAGGATCTTCTCCGTAAGGCCGTGCTCCTCGAGCTGTTTCGGAAGAAGGTACTTCTTCGCAATGCCGAGCTTTTCCTCCGACGTGTACCCGGAGAGATAAATGATCTCCATCCTGTCCCTGAGAGGGCCGGGAATCGTGTCTGCAAGGTTTCCCGTCGTAATGAACATCACGTTTGTGAGATCAAACGGGACCGACAGATAATGATCCGCAAAGGCAAAGTTCTGTTCCGGATCGAGCACCTCAAGGAGTGCAGACGAGGGGTCACCCCTGAAGTCCATCCCGATCTTGTCTATCTCATCGAGCATGAACACCGGGTTGTTCGTTCCGGCCGTTTTTATTCCCTGGATGATCCTGCCCGGCAAGGCGCCTACATAGGTCCTTCTGTGACCGCGTATCTCGGCCTCGTCCCGCACGCCGCCAAGCGACATGCGGACGAATTCCCTGCCGAGAGACCGTGCGATGGACCTTCCGAGAGACGTCTTTCCGACGCCAGGAGGTCCGATGAAGCACAGGATCGGTCCTTTCATTTTCTCCTTCAGCTTCCTCACGCTAAGATATTCGAGTATCCTTTCCTTCACCTTTTCGAGGTCGTAATGGTCCTCGTTCAACACCTTCTTCGCAATCCTGATATCAAGGTTGTCTCTTGTACTCTTGGACCACGGAAGTTCGACAAGCCAGTCGAGGTAGGTCCTGATGGTGGCAGCCTCGGCACTGTCAGGATGCATCTTTTCGAGACGCTTCAGCTGTTTTTCAGCCTCCTTATCCACCTTTTCGGGCATCTTCGCCTCTTCGATCTTTCTCCTGAACTCCTTTGCCTCCTCCGCCCTTTCGTCGATGTCGCCGAGTTCCTTCTGTATCGCCTTCAGCTGTTCGCGCAGAAAATACTCTCGCTGGGTCTTGTCGATCTCTCCCCGCGCCTCGGACTGGATCCTCTGCTGCACTATCAGCAACTCTATTTCCCTGCTCAGTATCTCACTTACACGCCGCAGCCTCACGATGGGGTCGATTATTTCAAGTATCTCCTGCGCCTGC
>JAWOKY010000085.1:0-14140 GCA_033853975.1 Thermodesulfovibrionales bacterium | reverse complement strand
GCCTGCTCGAGGTGGCCGCCGGTGGGCAGCGGGGCGCTGCGGTCGAAGATGCCGATGTTGTCGAGGCCGAGGAAGCCCCCTTCGAAGACGTTTTTGCCGAAGCGGTCCTTGCGGTTCACCCACCAGGTGAAGTTCAGCAAAAGCTTGTTGAATGTTGCCCTGAGGAAATCGATGTCGGTCTCGCCGCGCACGGCCCGCTCGGTCAGGTGCAGAAACAGGGTCGCCCAAGCATGAACCGGGGGGTTCACGTCACTGAAATTCCACTCATAGGCAGGCATCTGGCCGCTGGGGTGCAGGTAGAAGCCTTTGAGCATCAGTTTCATCTGTTCTTTGGCAAAGTCGGGGTCGACGATCGAAAGCGGCAGAGTGTGGAAGGCGAGGTCCCAGGCCGCATACCAGGGGTACTCCCACTTGTCGGGCATCGAGACGACGTCTTCGTTAAACATGTGGAACCACTCCGAGTTCCGAGAGAAACGGTATCCGGTATGCAGGGGATTGGAATGGTGCTCGTCAAGCCAGTTGTCACCGTCGAAGAAGAAAAACTGCTTGGACCAGAGCATGCCGGCGATAGCCTGGCGCATGACGTTTGCAGCGTCTTCACTCACCGACGGCGGCGTCACGGACTTGTAAAACTCATCGGCTTCACGAAGCCTGTCAGCAAAGACCTCATCAAATTCCTTTCCAAAGGGTTTGCCACTCCAATCCGGAGATATGCTGGACAGCCGCAGGCGGACCACTTTGGTCTGGCCGGGACCGATATTGAGGCGGTAGTGAGCTGAGACCTTGGTGCCCTGCTTTTCTGGATTCACCGCAGCCCTGTTGCCCTGCACCACGTAATTGTTAATGCCGTCTTTGACATAAGGGCTTGCGTTCGGATACTCAGGGAAGAGCCGCTCGTTGTTCGTCGTGTTTTCGGTAAAAAGCAGTGGCACCTCGCCTTCGCAGGAAAGGATGAATTCACCCACCAGTGAATGCGTTGCCGCTACCGCGCTCGTGCCCGCCTCTGCCTTGATCTGTTTGAGGTTTGGTTTCTCTGGAGCCCTGTTGGATTCGGCGATCCACGAAGCCCAGTCGTTCCGGAACCAGAGCGTCGGCAGGAGATCCAGTTCTGCCGCCTCCGGTCCCCGGTTGGTCACCGTGATCTTTATCAGGATATCCTCCGGACCGGCCTTGGCATACTCGACAAAAACATCAAAATAGCGATCCTCATTGAAAACACCGGTGTCGAGGAGTTCATATTCCATCTCGTTGCGGCTGCGCCTTCGGTTTGTATCTATCAGATCGGCGTAGGGGAAAGCCGCCTGGGGATATTTATAGAGATACTTCATGTAGGAATGCGTCGGCGTGCTATCGAGGTAGAAATAGTACTCCTTAACGTCCTCGCCGTGGTTGCCCTCGCTGTTTGTGAGGCCGAAGAGCCGCTCCTTAAGTATCGGGTCCTTTCCGTTCCAGAGGGCCAACGCAAAACAGAGGTGTTGCTTGTCATCGGATATCCCTGCGATGCCGTCTTCGCCCCAGCGGTAGGCGCGGGAGCGTGCATGATCATGGGTGAAGAAATTCCAGGCGTCACCCCCTTCGCTATAGTCCTCGCGCACAGTCCCCCACTGTCGTTCACTCAGGTATGGCCCCCACTTCTTCCAGGGAATATTCTGCTTCCGCGCTTCATCAAGCCTCTTACTCTCTTTGATCTCGCTCATGGCTCTTTCCCCCTGGAATTATTTAGTCTTTTATGAAGTGGTGATCATCCCGCATAATTTACGATGCCCTCTTCTTCCCGCCTGCGAAAAGATACGCAAAAAATGTCACTGCAAGCACTATCGACAATTTGACAAACAGTATTACCACCTTCCCAATTATCCCTGGAAACTCGATCGGAAGGTCATGCCATACGATCAGTGCGGAAACAATCAGCCCGCAGCACAGAATAAAGATTCGCGTCCGGTTCATAGTTGCCCCCATTCAGATTGCATCGCCGATCCTTCTGATTGCATTATACCGCTGAAAGCGCGTCCCGGAAATAGCATACAGGACCGCCTTCGTCCTTTCTTTTCTGTTCACCCCTCAACATGCCATGCATGAGTACACCGTCTCTACGTATGTCCCTTTCTGCAGACACTGCTACTGACGAAAAGCTCCCCTGCCGGCAAACCTGGCTGAACTTCCCAATTCCTCCTCGATGCGCAATAACTGGTTGTATTTCGCGATACGGTCGGTGCGGCTCGCCGACCCGGTCTTGATCTGGCCCGTTCCCATCGCCACCACAAGGTCTGCGATAAAGGTGTCCTCTGTCTCACCCGAACGGTGCGAGACCATGGCGGTGAAACCGGCGCGTTCTGCCATCTGCATCGCCTCGAGCGTCTCCGTCAGCGAACCGATCTGGTTCACCTTGATAAGTATCGAGTTCGCGACCCCTTCCCTGATGCCGCGGGCCAGCCGTTCGGTGTTGGTGACGAAGAGGTCGTCTCCCACAAGCTGGATATGATCCCCGAGCGTCTCGGTGAGGAGCTTCCAGCCCTTCCAGTCATCTTCTGCCATGCCGTCCTCTATCGAAATGATCGGGTACTGGCGGACCCAGGTTGTCCAGAATTCAACCATGTCATCAGACCTGTGTACGCTCTTGTCTGATTTTTTGAAGATATATTTTTTCTTCTGATTGTCATAGAACTCACTTGAAGCAGGGTCAAGTGCGATGCCGATATCCTTCCCCGGCTTGTATCCCGCCTTGTCAATCGCTTCGAGGATCACCTCGACCGCCTCCTCGTTCGACTTCAGATTGGGTGCGAACCCTCCTTCGTCTCCGACAGACGTTGAATGTCCTTTTTTCTTGAGGACGCCTTTCAGGGTATGGAAGACCTCCGCCCCCATCCTTATTGCCTCGGTAAAGCTTGGCGCCCCGAAGGGCGAGATCATGAATTCCTGAAAGTCCACAGAGTTGTCCGCATGAGCGCCCCCGTTGAGGATGTTCATCATCGGAACAGGCAGAACAGATGCAGACACACCTCCGAGATAGCGGTAAAGCGGCACACCCTGCGACATGGCGGCGGCGCGCGCCACAGCCATCGAGACCGCAAGGATCGCGTTGGCGCCGAGGCGTCCCTTGTTCTTCGTTCCGTCGGCTTTGATCATCTTCAGGTCGATCTCCTCCTGGCAGCAGGCGTCCATGCCGTCAATCGCCCGTGCGATCTCCTTGCCTATATGTTGCGCCGCCTTTAAGGTGCCCTTGCCGAGGTAGCGCTTCATGTCTCCGTCGCGCAGTTCGACCGCCTCGTGAACGCCTGTGGAAGCCCCTGAGGGTACGGCGGCACGTCCCATGCTTCCGTCATCAAGATGGACATCCGCCTCAACAGTCGGATTGCCCCGAGAGTCCAGAATCTCTCTTCCGATAACCTTTACGATGTTTGCCATCTCTTCACCTCCTGAAGACCGTTATGTCAGCACCGTCCATTTTCTTTATGCCCTCTTCGTTTGCTCTGCCACGGCCTGGGCCGCCTTCTTCGCCACATCGGGATCGCCGAGATAGTAGTTCCTCACCGGCTTGAGATCGTCCTGAAGTTCGTAAACAAGGGGGATCGCAGTGGGGACATTTACCGCGGTGATCTCTTCGTCCGATATCCGCTCCGCATATTTGATCAACGCCCTCAGCGTATTTCCGTGGGCCACGATGATGACGCGCTTCCCGGCCCGCACGGCGGGAGCGATATTCTCCTGGGCGTACGGCAGGAAGCGAGCGATCGTGTCCTTGAGACATTCCGTCGCGGGAAGATCCTCGGGATAAAAGTCGCCGTACTTTGGGTCGAAGCGGGGATGGCGCGGGTCGTCCGGCGCAAGAGCGGGAGGCCGCACGTCATAACTTCGGCGCCAGAGCTTTACCTGCTCTTCGCCCTGCTCGCGCGCTGCCTCGGCTTTATTGAGTCCCTGCAGGGCGCCGTAATGGCGCTCGTTAAGACGCCAGCTGCGCACTACAGGGATCCACATGAGGTCCATTTCTTCCAGGACGATCCAGAGTGTCTTGATCGCACGTTTCAGCACGGACGTAAAAGCCATGTCGAATGTGTACCCTCCTTCACGCAGGAGGCGTCCCGCCTCCCGTGCCTCCTCTATTCCTTTATCGGAGAGCGGCACATCGGTCCATCCCGTGAAGCGGTTCTCTTTGTTCCAGACGCTCTCGCCATGCCTTAGCAAGACGATCTTCTTCATACTGTCCTCCTCAGGCTATCCGTCATGCATCCGCATACGGCCGCATCCTAGCACAGCTCCTGGTCCACAACAGGTTTCTTCATCGGACACTCTCCTTTCAGTCGGCCAGGTCGATGATCTCCATTCTGTGGTTTGTCTCCGGATGCTTTGTTGAAGGGCCTTCGGTCAGAACGGCAAAATTTCCATGGAGTTCATATTCCTTGAGCCGTTTCCTGACGTATGCCCTCCAATCATCGGGGTGATCAGGCTCATGAACAGCATATACACCCTGCGAGAATTGAAGCGCCTGGCATGTCGCTTCCTGGGAACTGACCGCGATGACCCAGACGGGCAGGCGAAAGGCGCCAACCCATCTCGCAGTGGCTCCGCCGTGGGTCGGCACAAAGACAGCAGCGGGCAAGAGATATTCCAGGCATGCCTCAACGCTCATCGCGATGAGATGAGCGGGACAAACTTTCCCGGATATGTCGACACCCTGATACAGGTCCTTCACGGTCGTGGCCGGACGGCACTTCTCCACCGTGGCCGCTATCTTTGCAAGCATGGCCACCGCGTCCACGGGGTACTTGCCCATGGCAGATTCTCCCGAGAGCATGACGCAGTCAGTACCGTCGAGAATTGCATTTGATACATCGGTGGCCTCGGCCCTGGTAGGCCGGCGGTTGTCGGTCATTGACTCGAGCATCTGCGTCGCCGTGATGACAGGTCTGGCATACATTCTGGCAAGATGCATGAGCCGCTTTTGCACAAGTGCGATCTGTTCGATTGGCACCTCAACTCCGAGGTCGCCTCTGGCAATCATGATGCCGTCCGCGGCCCTGATGATCTCTTCTATCTTCTCGAGGGCATTCGACCGCTCTATTTTTGCGATGATAAAGGGATGATATCCCAGATCCGTAGCGGCCTTGCGCACCGCTTCTACATCTGCAGGTCCTTCGACAAAAGACTGACTTACGGCATCAACGCCGTTTTCGAGCGCGAACTTCAGACACTCATGGTCGCGCTCGGTGAACGCACCGATACCAAGGTTGATTCCGGGAAAGTTGATGCCTTTGCGGGAACGAAGCTCCCCGCCCACCCTCACCGTGCAGCGTACATCGGTTCCCTCTACTGAAGCTACCTCGAGCTGGATGTACCCGTCATTAAGAAAGAGCGTATCTCCCGGCCTCACGGATTGCGGAAGGCGGCTGAAGGATGCGGAGACCCGGTTTTTGTCTCCGGTGATATCGTCCGTGGTCAGTGTGAACGCATCGCCCGGCTTCAACTCTATCGGTTCCGGATCGATTTTTCCTATGCGCATCTTGGGGCCGGACAGGTCCGCCATGATCGCGATCCGCTTCCCCACTGACACGGAGGCAGCCCGGAGGTTCTCAATGACCTTTTTGTGTGCTGTGAAGTCACCATGGGAGAAATTGAGTCGCGCAACATTCATGCCGGCTTCCATCATCTGTTTCATCACCTCGGGAGACTCAGAGGCGGGACCGATTGTGCAGACTATCTTTGTTTTATTCTGAGGCAGCATCATAATGTCATCTCTCCTTCCATTATGAATCTACATTCCGTTGCGCAAAAAACACGTTCCGGAACGGGCCGGAAGCACTTGCTTGAAAGCAGTCTTACGGCTCACAGTCACGTGTTGCTCATCTCATTACCGCCGGCTGCCCCGTTGAAGCAAGAATACTGCTCCAGAGCCAGCCTTCCGGATCGATTTTCTTGCGGGCCGCAACCGCAAGGGAGATCGGCACATGGGTAAACTGGTGATTCCAGAAGCCTACCATCATGCCGGTCCTGCCGGCCATTCCGGCGTGGACGGCGTTATGCCCCAGAAGAAGACAGAAGGCCGAGTCGTGCGGGTTTGCCTGCTGGCTTCTTATCGTGTAACTGGGGTCTATGTACTTGAGGTTGATATCAATGCCTTCACGCTTGAAATATTCCTTTATACGGTCGCGGAGAAAGATCCCGATATCGCCATACCTTATGTTGCCCGAGGCGTCACGTTCACCCGCTGCCTCGAAGAGTTCCTGGCCCGCACCCTCTGCGACTACGATCACGGCATGGCCCCGCCGCTTGAGCCTCTCCTTCAGGGCTTCCAACAGACAGTCGAGCTTGAATGGCGACTCCGGAATCAGACAGAAGTTGATTTCGCTGTCGACAAGCACCGAGAAGGCAGCGATAAACCCGGAGTCGCGGCCCATGAGCTTCACAAGGCCTATGCCGTTGCGCGCGCCGGCGGCCTCGGCATGAGCAGCGCAGGTCGCCCGTTTGGCCTCCGAGACAGCAGTCTCGAAGCCGAAAGTCACCTGGACGTAGGAGATGTCATTGTCGATCGTTTTGGGGATGCCTACCACTCCGATATTCAAGCCGCGCCGCCTTGCCTCCTCGCTGATGGCGAGAGCGCCCCGCTGCGTGCCGTCTCCTCCGATGCAGAAGAGTATTCCCACCTTCATGCGTTCAAGGGTATCGACCATCTCCGGGATTTCCTGATTGCCGCGGGAGGAGCCGAGTATAGTGCCTCCCATCTCGTTAATATGCGATACGGCCCGTGGGGTGAGCATAATCTGCTCGTGCCCGAATTCAGGAACCAATCCCTCGTATCCGTAAGGGAAGCCATAAATCGTCTGCACGCCGTAGTGGTGATGGAGGCTCATGACGACGGCCCGGATCACGTCGTTCAGCCCCGGACAGAGGCCGCCACAGGTGACAATGCCGCAGGCGAGTTTTGCCGGATCAAAGAAGATCTTCTCCCTCGGACCGGCAGCCTCAAATGAAGGCGGCTCCACGCCGGCATCGAGGTAACGTCTGATCGCACCGAGGTCGCTGTGCAAAAGTATATGCTGCCCGTCACGGGTGAAGCGGACGCACTTCATAGGAGACGGGAACTTACATTCACCGAGACTCTGAACAGTAAAATCCTGTGCTCGCTCCACAAGGCCTCCTTTCATCCCTTAAACATCGTTTTCCCCTCGGACCTGAGATCGTTCACCGCCTGTTTGACGCGTTCCGCCATGGCGGTTTCGGCCAGGGTAAGATACGTACGGGGATCATAGGTTTTCTTGTCCCCCACCTCTCCGTCGACTTTGAGCACTCCATTGTAGTTTTTGAACATGTGCTCCACGATCGGCCGGGTAAAGGCATACTGCGCGTCCGTGTCGATATTCATCTTGACGACGCCGTAATCGATCGCTTCACGAATATCGCTCAGTTCCGAGCCAGATCCGCCATGGAATACGAGGTAAAACCGTGCCGGGTCTCCGTTTTCTTTTACGACAGCTTCCTGGCAGTCCCTCAGGACCGAGGGCTTCAGCTTCACATGTCCCGGTTTGTAAACGCCATGGACATTGCCAAAGGTCGCAGCGAGGAGATACCGGCCGCCCTTGACCGCATTGAGTCGCCGTGCAACCTCGAGGGTGTCCTCCGGTGTAGTGTAGAGCTTGGCGCCTGCCTCACCCTTGATGCCGTCCTCCTCTCCGCCAACGACCCCGGCTTCGATCTCGAGGATGAGATCATCCTTTCGAAAGCGTTCGAGAAGCTTGACGGCGATATCGAGGTTTTCTTTGAGCGGCAGGGCGCTTCCGTCAAACATGTGGCTGTTGAAGAGGTTCGGCATCCCCAGCGCTCTCCGCCGCTCGGTCTCCTCCACCAGAGGAATGACGAACTTATCGAGCTTGTCCGCCTGGCAGTGGTCGGTGTGGAGAGCGACGTAGATCGGGTACCTTTGTGCGGCGCGATGGACGTGCTCGGCAATGGAAATCGCGCCGAGGGCCATGTCCTTGACAGTTGATCCCGAGGCAAAGGCGCCGCCCCCCGTCGAGACTTGTATGATGCCGTCACTCTTGCTCTCGGCGAGTCCCCTGAGCACTGCGTTTGCGGTCGTAAGGGATGATACATTGATGGCAGGATAGGCATAGTGTCCCTTGCATGCTCTTTCGAGCATTTCACAATAGATCTTGTAGTCAGCTACCGGCATACACACCTCCAGTTAAATTTATTCAGTTCCGGCAATCTTCGATGACCCGGTAATGCATCACATCATCCCTCTTCATCTTGCCTTCGTCCTTTCGATCGCGGCTATCGTCTGCCGTGCGATTTCGAGTTCCTCGTTCGTTTTGATCACAAGCACCGCCACTGCAAAACCCTCTCGCTGAATTTCGGCAACAGCGCCGGCAGCGGAGGTGTTCTTCCCGTGGTCCACAGCTATCCCCATATGCTCCAGTCCTTCGCAACACTGCTTTCTGACTTCGGCTGAATTCTCACCGATGCCCCCGGTGAAAACTATCGCATCAGGTTTTCCGAGCACCGCAAAATACGCGCCGATGTATTTCTTGACGCGATAGCAAAACATCCCTATCGCCAGTTTCGCGCGCTCGTTCCCCTCTGCCGCGAGGTCCTGTATTTCCCTCATGTCGCTGCAGCCGCAGACACCTTTGAGCCCGCTCGCCCGGTTGAAGAGGTTCTCCACCTCATCCGGCGTCATGCCGGTCTGTCTCATGAGGTAGAAGGGAAGCGAGGGGTCGATATCACCCGACCTCGTCCCCAAGACCAGACCTTCAAGCGGGGTTATGCCCATCGAGGTGTCTGCGCTTTGGCCCCCCTTGACGGCCGCTGCGCTTGCGCCGTTGCCGAGGTGAAGCGTGATGACGTCAAGCTCTGAGAGCGGTTTGCCCAAATGTCTCGCCGCCTCTTTCGAAACATACGCGTGGGACGACCCGTGGAAGCCGTATCTTCGCACGTGATGCTCCTCATACAGGTCGTAGGGCACCGCGTAATGGTAAGCATGAGGGGGCAGCGTCTGGTGAAACGCCGTGTCAAAGACCGCCACATGGGGGACGGTGGGAAAACGCTCAAGGCCTGCTTCGATGCCGAGGAGGTTGGAGGGATTATGAAGCGGCGCCAACGGGATGAGCTTTTTGACGGCGGCAATGACCTCATCGTCGATCACTGCGGGCTCCCGAAACAGATCGCCTCCGTGCACCACGCGATGACCGATGCCAAAGAGCTCCGAATCGTCCTGTATGATGCGCTCCTTCCGGTTCACCTCCCCTATGAATTCGAAGCCCTCCCTGTGGTCGGCCAGGGGCTTTGGAAAGCTCTGCTCCTCGTAACTGCCGTCGGTCTTCCGCTTTCGCTGCCGCAGACGACCGTCACCGCTCCCGATCCTCTCGACCAGGCCGGTCGCAAGCATAAGGTGTTCTCCGACATCGAAAACCTCATACTTGATGGATGAGCTCCCGCAGTTGATGACCGCCACCTTCATTGCGCACAGCCCTCTGCCTGCGCCTGAATCGCGGTAATGGCGATTGTATTGACAATATCCTCAACGAGAGCGCCGCGGCTCAGATCGTTCACGGGCTTGTTGAGTCCCTGGAGCACAGGCCCGATCGCGATCGCACCGGCTGCGCGCTGTACCGCCTTGTATGCGTTGTTGCCGGCGCTCAGGTCCGGGAAGATGAAAACGGTCGCCTGTCCGGCAACCTCGCTGCCTGGCATCTTCACCTTCGCGACAGTAGGGTCTACTGCGGCATCGTACTGTATCGGACCGGCGACCTTGAGCTCAGGACAGCGTTGGCAGACGAGCCGCGTCGCCTCGCGCACCCTGTCGACATCAGGGCCGCTTCCCGATTCTCCGGTGGAGTAGGAAAGCATGGCTACCCGGGGCTCGATGCCGAAGGCACCGGCGGTCGCCGCCGAGCTGATCGCGATATCCGCGAGCTGCTCTGCCGTGGGCTCCGGAACGATCGCACAGTCTCCGTATACCAGCACCCGATCGGCAAGACACATGAAAAAGACGCTCGAAACAATGGAGGTCCCCGGCCTTGTTTTTACGAACTCCAGGGCCGGCCTGATCGTATGCGCCGTTGTGTGTATCGACCCCGAGACCATTCCGTCCGCATATCCCTTGTAGACCATCATGGTGCCGAAGTAACTGACATCGACCATTGTGTCGTGCGCCATCGCCGGCGAAATACCCTTGTGCCTGCGGAGTTCATAATAGGTCTCTGCGAAGCCGGGCAGCAGATCCGAGGTGCGCGGATCGATGATTCCGGCACGATCAAGCGAGAGTCCGAGACTGGAGGCCTTCTGCCTGACCTCCGCGGGGTTTCCGAGCAGCGTAATGTCACAGACGTCCCTGAGCAGGATGATCTCCGCGGCCCTGAGGATGCGCTCCTCCGTGCCCTCGGGAAGCACGATATGTCTGCGCTGTGCCTTTGCCCTCGTTATAAGTTCATACTGAAACATAAGCGGCGTGACCCTTCCCATCTCCCCCACGACTATCCGTTCAAGAAGTGCCGGGACGTCCACTGAGGATTCAAACATCCCGAGGGCGGCCGCAGTCTTCCTCCTGTCCCCGGCTGAAAGAGACGGCCGTAGGCCATTTACGTGCATGGCCGTTGTGAAGGTGTCTGTCTTGACGCACATGATCGGGACAGGGGATGCAGTGAGTCCTTCAATCAGCCGCTGTATCTGAGGCGCTGGTCTGAGGTCCCCTGTGAGCACGATTCCGGCAACGCGGGGATAGTGTATGGAACGGTCCGCCGCAAGCGTGCCGAGAATTATGTCTGCACGGTCTCCGGGCGTGATGACGAGGTCTCCGTCTTCAAGATGATCGAGAAAATTCGGCAGGCCCATGGCGGCGATCTTGACGCTTCTCACATCTCCGTCGAGCCACGCCGCATCACCGTGGGCGGTCAGCTCAGCGCCGAGTGAGCCCGCGATTTCACGCACTGTAAGTCTCTCCAGAAGGGACTCCTCGGGGATCACATACACGGGAGGGGCACCGGAAAGTTTCTCTTTCATGGCGGCCAGAAGGCCTTCGCGCAGGCTGGGATCGACGCGGTTGACGATGATGGCGAGAAGGTCGCATTTCTTGGACTCCAGCGTCTCGACCAGCTGCCGCGCCGTATTCAAGATTGGGGCTGCTTCTTTGCGATGCCCGTTGATAAGAGGCACAAGCGGTGCGCCGATGTTTCTCGCCACACCGACGTTGAATTCAAATTCGAGGGCAGTCGACGCACCGGTGTAATCAGCGCCGATACAGAGAACGAAATCGCATCTGCTTTCAAGCGTCTTGTACCGTTCGAGTATGCGGCCAAAAAGTTCATCGTACTTGCCGGCAGCGAGGAGTGGCCGGGCCACTCCGGCCGTAACACCGTACATGTCTTCGGTCGGGAAGGGGAGGCGATAGAGGTCGGTCACGAGTGCGATCAGTCTGTCCGGCCCGCGGTCTTCAAATATGACAGGCCTGAACACGCTCACGCTCTTGAGACGTCCGGACAGCTGTTCCATGAAACCAAGCGCTGCTATCGCCTTTCCGCTTTCCGGCTCCAGGCCGGCTATGTAAAGACTTTTCGCCATGGATCAAAGCCCTCCTTCTCTTTCATCGCAATTCAAAGTTTCCTCCCCCGCGTCCCGTTTCACGATCCTGCCTCCGTCATACTCCCGGCATTCCGACCTACGAGGACGCCAGAGCGTTTCGAGGTCCTCGTCAAGTCTTCCAACCAGCCGAACTCCTGCGCAGACAGCATATCTGCGGTAGCTCGCCAGCGCCAGTTGCCCTCAGCGGTACCCGGCACGTTCATCCGGGCTTCTTTGCCAAGGCCAAGCAGGTCCTGCAGCGGCACCACGGCAAGTGCGGCCACCGACGACCAGGCAAGCCGTGTCAACTCGCGGGCAACTTCGCGGCTCTCACCATCAGGCCGGTTCATATAGCTCCAGACTTTCTTTTGCTGCTCATCGGACAGTTCTTCAAACCATCCCCGGCTTGTGTCGTTGTCATGTGTGCCGGTATATACCACGGTGTTGGGCATATAGTTTTGAGGAAGGTGGGGGTTGTCTTCATGTCCGTCAAAGGCAAACTGGAGGACCCTCGTCCCCGGCAGATGGAACTGATCGCGGAGCGCACTAACCTCCTGCGTAATCAGCCCAAGATCTTCTGCAATAAAAGGAAGGGTGCCCAATTCCATGCGGGCAGCGTTAAAGAAGTCGGCGCCGGGGCCCGGCACCCACTCACCATCTTGGGCAGTCGGATGACCCGCGGGTACATGCCATGCCGACTCGAATCCGCGGAAGTGGTCAAGACGGATGATGTCTACAAAGGTCATTCTGCCCCGTATACGATTTATCCACCACCGGTAGCCGGTCCGGCGCATCGCATCCCAATCATAGACGGGATTTTCCCACAATTGTCCTGTCTCGCAGAAATAGTCGGGGGGGACCCCTGCAACGACCCGGGGCCTCAGCTTCTCGTCAAGCAGAAACAGCTCCGGATTGACCCATACGTCGCTCGAATCAGGCGACACGAAAAAAGGAATGTCCCCGATCATCCGCACGCCTTTTGCATGCGCATATCCCACGAGACGCCTGGCCTGAAGAAACAGAATGAATTGTGCGAAGATCACCTTGTCCATCTCGTCCGCAAGGTCCCGCCTGGCACTTGCCAGCGATGACGGGTCCCGGCGCACCAGATCTTCAGACCAATCGAGATAGCAGGCACCGCCATGCCTGGCTTTCAGAGCTCGGAAAAGGGCGTAATCTTCCAGCCACTCTGATTGCTCATGGCGAAATTGATCGTAGGCGGACATCAGGTCGGGACGCAGTCCGGAATTGAAATTGGCCCGGGCAATCTCAAGCAGCCGGTGCTTGAATGAGATGACGGCGTCGTAATTGACTTCATTTGCCGGGAATGAAGACCCTTCGCAGTCGCCCGGCCGCAGCAGTCCGTTCTCAGCCAGGGAATCCGGACTTATCACAAGCTCGTTGCCTGCAAAGGATGACAGGCCTTGATAGGGCGAATGATACGGACCCGTAGGGACCAAGGGCAAAAACTGCCACCATGCCTGGCCTGCCTCGCAGAGGCGATCGATCCAGGCAAAGGCAGCCGGACCCAGATCGCCTATGCCGTATGGCGAAGGCAGGGATGTGACGTGCAGCAGCACGCCGGAGGCGCGGTATCCCGCCGGAAAGGGAGGAAAAATCGAGAACTGATTCTCGTCGCGCATGGTCATCCTTTCCGTGCTGGCTGTCCGCTCATCGCGAAACCTCTTGCGTGCGGTGTTGCAGCGCCCTGTCCACCATCTTCTGCGCCTCGCTCACGATGGCGTTCAGATGGTTTTCATCCTTGAAACTTTCGGCGTAAATCACATCCTTTGGAGCCGGTTTTCCTGCGAGCGGGGAAATTGCCATATGTCCTGCTCCTTTCTTTACCCTGCCTTTACCGCTTGCCGCTTTCCTTGATCTGCTTCATCTGCCAGACCCTGCTGCAGTATTCCCGAATGGAGCGGTCGGACGAAAACTTCCCCATGCGGGCCACATTAAGGATCGACATACTAGTCCAGCGTTTCCGATCGCCATACGCGACGCCGGCCTTGTCCTGGCAGTCGACGTAGGACTGGTAATCCGCCATCAGAAGAAAGGGATCGTGATCGAGCAGATTGTCGACCAGCGGTCTGAAGAGTTCTCCGTCTCCCCGGGAGAAGTGGCCTGAGCGGATCTGGTCGATCGCCTCCCTGAGATTCGGATTTGATTCATAATAGCTTCGGGGCGAATACCCTCTCGCTTTAAGATCTTCAACCTCGCCGGCGGTGAGACCGAAGAGGAAGAAGTTGTCTGCTCCCACCTCCTCGCGAATCTCGACGTTCGCGCCGTCGAGAGTGCCTATGGTGAGGGCGCCGTTCATCGAGAACTTCATGTTCCCTGTGCCTGACGCTTCTTTGCCGGCGGTTGAAATCTGCTCCGACAGATCCGCGGCAGGATAGACATTCTGGGCGTTCTTCACATTGAAATCAGGAAAGAAGACGACCTTCAACCTCCCGGCAACGCCGGGATCGTTGTTCACCACATCGGCGACTGAATTGATCAGCTTTATGATCAGCTTCGCCATGAAGTAGCCCGGCGCGGCCTTGCCACCGAAAAGGAACGTTCTCGGGATAATCTTCATGTTCGGATT